>NZ_CP027786.1:2418643-2720974 GCF_003795145.1 Tetragenococcus koreensis
TTTAAAGCAGCTAACGAATATTTTAACGGTAGATAAATATGTAGAGAAAATAAACAATTCAAATAATTTTTCCGATATAGAAATAATCTTAAAAGAAAATAATGGAGAGGAAGAATAATATGTTACGAATAGGAACAGCCTGTGGATCTGGGTTAGGTTCAAGCTTTATGGTGGAAATGAATATTGAAAAAATATTAAAGAACAAAAATGTTGATATGAGTGAAGTAAAAGTTGACCATTACGATTTAGGAAATGCATCAAGAGGAGATGCAGATATTTGGATCGTTGGAAAGGACCTTGAAAATTCAGTCAGTCATTTAGGAGATGTCCGCTTTTTAAATAGTATCATTGACCTAGACGAACTGGAAGGCGTAGTAGATCAAATTATCAAAGAGAAAGATTTAGGATAGGAGAGAACTAAATGAATAATTTTTTAGCAGTCATAACTGATATTGCAAGTACGCCGGCTATACTGGTAGCTATAATTGCAATACTAGGATTAGTACTTCAAAAAGCTTCCTTAAGTGATACAGTCGTTGGAGGAATAAAAACTTTTGTTGGTTTTTTAGTCTTATCAGCAGGCGCCGATGTTGTGAGTGGATCATTAGAGCCTTTTGGAGAAATGTTTCAAGAAGCGTTTAACATGCAAGGAGTTATTCCTAACAATGAAGCGATTATTGCCACAGCTTTAGGTGAATATGGCTCTATTTCGGCCTTAATTATGCTAGTCGGTATGATTTTTAATATTTTAATTGCAAGGATCACAAAGTATAAATATATTTTTCTAACAGGACATCACACCCTTTATATGGCTGCAATGATTGCCATCCTTTTGACAGTTGTAGGTTTTGACTCAACGCCAATGATTATTGTCGGAGGGTTAGCTTTAGGACTTATTATGACTCTTTCTCCAGCTATAATACAAAAATTTGTTGTAAAAACAACTGGACAAGATAATATTGCTTTAGGACATTTCGGTGCAGTCGGGTATATGTTAAGCGGTTTTATTGGCAGTAAATTAGGGAAAAATTCGAAATCCACAGAAGACATAAACTTTCCTAAGGGACTTTCATTCTTGCGTGACACTACTGTAAGTATCACGATTACGATGGGTGTTACTTATCTGATTGTTGCGTTGTTCGTTGGTCCTTCTTATATTCAAGAAGCTTTAAGTGATGGAACAAATTATATCTTATATGCTTTAATTTTAGCCGGGGAATTTGCAGCAGGGGTAGCTATTATTCTCCAAGGAGTCCGTTTAATTTTAGGTGAGATTGTTCCAGCATTTAAAGGAATTTCTGAAAAATTAGTTCCAGATTCTAAACCAGCGTTAGATTGTCCTATTGTATTCACTTATGCACCTAACGCTGTAATCATAGGTTTTCTATCGAGTTTTGTTGGTGGAATTATAAGTATGCTATTAATGGTAGTCATCGGAGGGGTTGTCATATTACCCGGAGTAGTAGCGCACTTTTTCACTGGCGCTACAGCTGGGGTCCTCGGGAATGCTACCGGTGGTATTAAAGGAACGACGATTGGGTCGTTGGCTAATGGGATTTTAATTAGCTTCTTGCCTTTAGCCTTAATGCCATTAATGGGGGACTTAGGTTTTGCTGGCGCAACATTTTCAGATGCGGATTTTATATTTGGAGGTTTCTTCTTAGGTTACTTAGGACAATGGGGAGGCCCTGTGCTGGTAACTATTGGAGTAATAGCGGTATTAGCTATTATGATAGCACTGTCATTGTTCAGGCCACATAAAAAAATGAAAGCTTAACTAAACATATATTTTATAACGAATTTTTAAATTGAGAGGAAGAAGAGAATGTTTGATAAAACAGATCAATTAGCAGTAAATACCATACGTACACTAAGTATAGATCAAATCGAAAAAGCGGGTGCAGGTCATCCTGGTTTACCAATGGGAGCAGCTCCTATGGCCTATGTTCTTTGGACAAAACATTACAAGTATAACCCTAATAATCCGAAATGGTTTAATAGAGACCGCTTTATTCTTTCGGCAGGACATGGTTCTGCTATGCTATACAGTTTACTTCATCTGTCGGGGCTTGATGTTTCCATTGAAGAACTAAAACACTTTAGGTCACTAAAAAGCAAGACTCCTGGGCACCCTGAAACTCATATTACGGAAGGAGTAGAAGCAACCACAGGGCCATTAGGACAAGGAATTGCCAATAGTGTTGGTATGGCAATGGCAGAAGAACATATTGCTTCATTATATAATAAGGAAGATTACAACCTAACGGACCATTACACTTACGTGTTATGCGGGGATGGTGATTTACAAGAAGGGATCTCATATGAAGCGGCCAGTCTAGCTGGACACTTGAAATTAGGGAAATTAATTATTTTGTTTGATTCAAATGATGTTCAATTAGATGGCGATTTAAATAAGACGTTTAGTGAAAACATTCAACAAAGATTTGAATCTTTCCAATGGGATTATTCGAAGGTTGAAGATGGAAACGACTTAGATGAAATTGACAAAGCCATAACAAGAGCAAAGAATGTTTCAGACAAACCATCCATTATAGAAATTAAGACAGAGATTGGTTATGGTTCACCAACTGCTGGAACTTCTGCTATGCACAGTGATCCAATTGGTGATGAAGCTGTGAAAACTACAAAAGATTTCTATAAGTGGGATTATAATGACTTTGAAGTTCCTCAAGAAGTATATGACCGTTTTGATGATACTTTAGGCGCTAATAATGCTACTGAACAAGAATGGAACCAATTGTTGGAGGACTATAAAAGGGATTTTCCAGAATTAAGTGACGAGATTACGAATGTGATTAACGGAAAACTTCCTGAAGATTGGGAAGAAAGTCTGCCTTCGTATGAGTCTGATTCTAAAGGATACGCAACAAGAAATATTAGCTCAGAGCTTTTGAATAAAATAGCCAAGGTTGTACCTAACTTTTGGGGTGGTTCAGCTGACTTAGCTTCTTCTAATAAAACTATGATAGATGGAGCGAAAGATTTTCTTCCTGGACAGTATGAAGGGAAAAATATTTGGTTTGGCGTACGAGAATTTGCAATGACGGCTATAAATAACGGAATTTTGTTACATGGTGGAACCTTCCCATATATTGGTACATTCTTTGTATTTTCAGATTATGCACGCCCAGCCATTCGTTTAGCGGCTCTTTCTAAGCTACCAGCAATTTATGTATTTACCCATGATTCCATTGCGGTTGGTTTCGATGGTGCAACACATGAACCTATCGAACAATTAGCAAGCTATCGGGCGATGCCTAATATAACATTGTTTAGACCGGCAGATGCAAATGAGTCAGTAGCAGCTTGGAAACATGCATTGAACTCAGAAGATCATCCTACAATCTTAGCCCTATCGCGTCAGGCTTTACCTGTACTTGAAAATTCTGAAGAATTAGCACCTGAAGGCGTTGAAAAGGGTGCATATACTATCTCTCCAGCAAAAGATAAAGCTGAAGGACTGTTATTAGCAGCAGGCTCTGAAGTGGCAATTGCAGTAGAGACACAAAAAAGGTTATTAGAAAAAGGACATGATGTCTCAGTAGTCTCATTCCCAAGTTTTGATTTGTTTGATAAACAATCAAAAGAATACAAAGAAAGTGTTTTGCCAAAAGAGGTGAAAAATCGGCTGAGCATTGAGATGGGAGCAACATTTGGCTGGGATCGTTATGTTGGTTTAGATGGCGAGATATTTGGTATCGATAGATTTGGCGAGAGCGGATCTGGCGATGACGTTATTAAGTATTTTGGTTTTACGGTTGATAATATAGTTGATAAGTATCTTTCAATGGTGGAATAGGAAGATATTTATTTAGAAAAATTTATTTTAAAGGGTAAGAGCCGCTCTCTTTATTGTAAGGTTGATATAAACCATAGCGATAAGGAGGGCGGTTTTGTGTGTTATTTTTTTAAGTGTAAGATGAATAAGTAAAAGAAAACCTAATAAAGAATATCTTTGTGACAAATATACATATTTATATTTAAAGTAAGAAAGAATTTTTCGCCTATAATAGATATTAAAAACTGGTTAACTTTTTATAGAACAGAAAAAAGAATTTATAGGTTATATTAAGCATGAAAATACTTGATCTATATCTTTTTTTCAGACTACTATTAAAATTTATAAAAAAGGGTGTTATGCTAAAATTATACAAACCAGTAAAATAATTGATATATACGAAAAAAGAAATATATAGTGAGATATTCTAGACGTAATTTTTTGAAAAGTTTTTTAAAGAACAAACGCTAATAAAAAGCAGAATAAATGGATCTTTAGATTACTTTTATAAAGATTATTTTGATGAAAATATGAGTCATGGGATGTGGAAGAATTATATGACAGATAATAACGAATACACACAAAAATTGGCAATTTTTTTACATAAAGAAACTGTGAAAGAGTATGAACAATGTATAAAGGATAGTGCAATTGAGGAATCAAAAATCTATGATGTAAAAGAAGCGATTGGTTTGTCTGGGAAAATATTTTTGTATAATACAATTTATAAATTTCCGTCATGGCGAGATTCATTGTTAAAATTAGCTGAGGAAGAAACAGTTGGGATTGGGAAGAACGCTTCGAATAAAGCGGCGGTGGTTTTTAAGCATGAAGGACGTTTTTTTAGTATTACGTTTGGCTATGGGAAATCTATGCTAGATGATACAACTATTACTCGAAATTTTGGATTGTTTGTATCGGCAAATTTAGTTGATCCAAGTAAGATAAGAAGTCTTAATTCGATGATGATAGAAGATACTTTAGTTGCTACTCAGAAACAAGCTATGACACTTACTACACAAGAAAACCTTCAGGTTGACCCAGAAAAGGAAATATTAAAATCAATATCAGGTTCGCCAGAACAAGAAAGTACAGCTAAATTTTTAGTTGGAACGGATTCCTTAATAGCTACTAAAAAAATGAAAATCGAAGACATCAAAGAATCTATAGTATTTTTTTATTCTAAATACAAAGATACAAAATATAAAGAAAACGGTTTTGGCTGGTTAGATAATATTCACCAAGAGAACGATAAAGCCGTTAAAGCTAGCCTAGATAAAAAACTATCAGAGGATATTTTAGACTCAGAAAAAAATATTGTAATAGGTCCAAATCATGTTTTAAATTGGGAAGATATAAATGGTTTTTACTTTTCCGGAATGCAGAATAAGTGTCCAGTTTCAATTGATCTTGAATATGAGTTATATTTGAATTACATACAGACTCATAAGAATAATATAAAAAACTCAAGTTTCGCACATGTAAAATGATACTAAACAACGGTTTCGTCAGCTCTTGAGCCGGAAAAATTATAGACTTGACTTCTTATCTTCTTATACAAAAAGAACTCCTTTTGTTTTATAATTGATTTAACCACAAACCAAAAACAAAGGAGCTCTTACCCTTATGGTACACTTAAAAGACGTTAAAAATCAATTACCGAATGAAATAAGTATGTGTCAAATTTTTTGAGGTTGAATAAAAAATGACCTTTGGGACAGACACTTTTTGTATTTTTTTACCTCACGTTCGTTCGGTTAGACCTCATGATATCTAACAAAAACAAGTTTTTATTAGATATAATTCGGTGTCGTTATTAATTGCTCCAATCCTTTGGCAAATTGGCCTAAAGGGGCACTTTTAGCTTTTCCTTCACCAATTTGGCCCTTAAATGCCCCTTCATGCGTTTGAAAGTTAGGCTTTTTCTGTACCCAACGTTTCATGGCTTTCCAACGCTTTTCCTGGGCGAGTACATCATTCGGTAAGGCTTCATATTGGTTCAACCAACCGTCAAATTCTTGGTTTCTTAAACTATCAATGACACGAATCATGGCCTGCGCCCCTGTTTTTGTCCATAAACGACCTTGGCGCTTCATCCGGTAGGTCATCTTCCGATGGGTACTTTCGATTGTGCCAATACAAGCTTTGGGATCCACGATCCCTCGGGCTTTCCGAGGTTTTAAATACGGCCAATTCCTTTGAAGATAATGATGGAGTAAGCGCAATTGTTCCAAGAATTCGGCTTCCTTTTCTTCGATCAAACTTTCCGAGGTGTCTAAGACAAGCTGGACCTCTTGCCAATCATAATGTTGAATCGCCTGGATCATCCGATTTTGAAGTTGCGGGACAAAAGACAGACGTTCTTTGATTTTCCGATGGACATGATACCGATCACGAAAGTGTTCATGACGTAAACAGCCTAAGGAAAGTTCATCAAACACAGCTTTTTCATAGCCTGAACCCCCATCACTATTGGAAACGACAACGGTATTTGTTAGATCATAATGCGCTTGAATATAGTTCATTATTTCTTTTTGCGCTTGTTGTCGATTGAGATGACTGACAAAGTGAGGAGCGATCATTTCCGAGCGATGCCCGACTTTCTGGCTCCCTTCACTTACTTGAAAACGATGGATTTCCAGCGACTGCTTCTTCTGACCGCCAATCTTCACTCCGTCGCCTTCTAGATATAAGTAGGGCACTTTTTTCTTAGAAATGTCCCCCTCGTAACGACTTTCATGGGTACTTCGTGTCTGAACCAGTTCTTCGGTTTTGACCACCAGTTGTTGCACATTTTGATGGCTCATACGCCAAGAAGTCAAACAGTCGATCGCTTGGGAGACGTGACGGTAGACCATCGTTGTCCCCAATTGGGAAACGTTGCGTAGCACAAGAGAGCTATAACGGAGGCTCTTCCGAATACCCAGAAATTCATCCAAAGGATAACGAATTTCATTGGCTTGATTTTTCATTCGGCGGCGAACATAGGTCACGGTGCCAAATAAGAAAGTCACCGTTCGTTCACTTTTACGGTCCACTTGAAAGCCTTCCTTTTTGCATTGGGCCGAAACCTCCGCATCGAGAATTTGGAAGGCAAGTTGTGTTATCGTCGCTAGGAGTTGGGCAAAAAAGACCATCATGGCTTTTTCTCTTGCTAAAAAATTCGTTTCCTTCTTCATTACTTCAACTAAATCTGTTACAATAGACTCCATAAGAAACCGCCTCTGTTATTAGTGCCTGTCACAGCCCAATAACTAGAGTAACGGTTTCTTTTTTATTCGTCTAGCATTAACCTCAATAAATTTTACACTTAGATGAAATAAAAGCCCTTTTTTCTGAATTAAAAGTCACACAATTTTTAAAACAAGCCCATATTAGTAAACAAAAAGGGTACTCGGTGGCTGTCCTCTTCACTTTTCTCTTTAGCCTCGTTTTTAAAGGAAAAACTTTAAATCAAGTGCTTAGCGGACGGGAAGGGGACCAATATATGAAAAAAGATATCGTTTATCGATGGATGAATGACCCACATAACAACTGGCGTCTGTTTTTACTTCGGTTTAGTGCCTCTGTCATCGAAAAGCTTCATGCTTTAACGGATACGAAGACCCATCTTCGTACGTTGATTCTGGATGATTCGACCTTTTATCGTAACCGCAGCCAAGAGGTGCCGGGTTTGGCTCGTCTTTGGGATCATGCGCTCAAACAAGGTTACAAAGGGTATCGTATGCTTACTTTAGGCTTTTCCGATGGCTATTCTTTTATTCCGATTGATTTTGGTTTGCTTTCCGGCCAGAAAAAAGTTAACCAAGCCATAACAGAAAAAGACCAACGAACCGTAGGAGCGAAACGGTTCAAAGAATCCAGTCAAAAGATGCCAGAAGTGGCCCTTGAGATGGTTCAACGTGCCTTGGACCAAGGGATTTACGCCACCCATGTGTTGATGGATAAATGGTTTACCTCTCCTAAAATGATGGATCAACTACACGAAATGGGCATTCACACCATCGGGATGGTGAAAAATGGAAAAACCCAATATCTTTTTCACCAACGTTTATACAAATTGGAAGAACTTTATGCGAAATCTACAAAAGAATATACACAAGAAGCGATTATTTCCTCGATCGTGGTGAAACCCAGTTCTGGCAAAAATCCCGTCAAAATCGTTTTTGTCAAAAATCATAATAAGAAAAGTGCTTGGTTGGCGATTATGACCGATGATCTGGATTTATCTTCTCAAGAAATTGTCAAAACCTATTCGGTCAGATGGGACATCGAAACATTTTTCAAGGCCTCAAAATCACTGCTTAATCTAACCAAAGAAACGCAAACACGGCATTATCAAGCCTTGATTTGTCATACCACCATTGTATTCACGCGGTACATTTTATTAAGCTGGCAACAGCGCTGTGCCAATGACGAGCGGACTTTAGGCGGTTTATTTTATGAACTGGGCGATCAAATAAAAGAGCTCGATTGGTCCGCCGCCCTTATCGAATTGGTTCATATTATCCAAGTGGTAAGCGAAGAGTCTGGAAAACAATTACAAGATTTTATTACAAGTCAACTCCAACACTGGGTGGATACTCTGCCTCATTATATCAAGGCTTATCTCCCTAATTTGGTGTGCGAAACTTGAGTAAAAAATATAATAAGAAAATTAAAAAAAGATTGTGTATACGCTAGTGTTGATAATCAAGAGGAACCAATACTTATATCGAGGGTGTATGACGGAATACTTTACGAGTTAGTTCATGAAGGGAAACGTTATATGCTATGCTATGGTAATTGGTATCAAATTAATAATGATTTTTATTCAAATATAAGGGACAAAGTAAATAACGCTCCTTTATCAGAGCTAGAATTACCTGATTGTGGAGAAAACATGCATGAAGGAACTTATAACGAAATAGCAGCTCTTTCCTCGGTTAATTTTGTACTTTTGGACAAGAAAGATTATCTTGTCCCAAGATATGGGACAAGCAGAATAGAACCTTGTGATATTATTACTCAAAATAAAGAATTGATCCATATAAAAAAGAATGATTCGTCATCTAAGCTGAGTCATTTGTTTGCGCAAGGATTGGTATCAGCAAAATTTTTGAATGGGGATTTAGGTTTTAGAAATTATATTAATGGTTTAGTTAATGAAAGTTTTGGTGAGAATTTTATTACAGAGGAAGATTCAAATGAAGATTTTGAAATTGTATTTGCGATTATCGATAAAAAAGAGGGGACGTTAGTTGATAATTTACCTTTCTTTTCTATGGTAAATTTAGCCCAAATATTAGAACAATTGAAATCCATGGATTATAAGTATTCATTAATTAAAATTAACGTAACGAAACAAGAGCAATTAAGTCTTTTTTAAAATAAAAAGTAGTATTGGCTGAAAATAGTTACTAAGAGGATTAAAATTATACAATTATGTAATAAACGAACGCACGTATTTTTGACTAATTATTTGAGCTAATTACTGATTAAATTAAAGGCAATACCTTAGCCTGAAATTCTGTAAAGGTTAGAAGAGGAGAAGAATTTTGTAAATGCTGTAAAACAAAAACGAGAGCTTTTATTGATTCTGCTATGCATGTAAAGCTAGCGTCTATCCAAATACACTCAATATTACCAACAATTTAGTAAGTTTTTATTATAATAAGGAAGGATAATATAATGGAAAAACAATCACAGACAAACTCAGAGGATTTTTTTAATGAAATTTATAAATTTAGTTGTAGCCATTTTTTAACGTTGCATTTTTTTGTTCTTTTAACCACTGCAATATTACCACCCCTTTTGCCAGTGGCGGTTTCATTTATACTCACAGCAAGTAATGTTACTTTTAATATAATTGTAAAAGTTATATTGTTGGCTTTATATAGCTTATGTATAGGAAACGTTAGTTTAATGTTTATTCGCGATAAATTCTTTGGAAGAAATGAAAAATACAAAAGGAAATTACTCAATAAATTTAAACAAAATCATATTTTTAAAGCTAGTCAAGTGAAACAATTAATAAAAGAAAAAGATTATTTATTAATTAAAAGTAAAAAAGAGAGAAATCTAATTTTGAAAATACTTGTAAATTTTTTTAAATTGATAATCGTTCCAGCAGCTTTATCTTTATATAATTTGTTAACACCGTATCGTGCACTTATGGTTTTAACGTTTTTATTTCTTATTTCAATAGAATTTTTTATTTTTTGTTGGAAGAATTTTGACTATATGAAGTTAATAGGAATAAAAAATATATATAAATATACTCAAGTACAATATGAATTGGAATTTGCTGAAGAAAGTTTTAAACAGGAAGAAGAAAAACTCAAAATTAAATAAGAACGAGTGAAAGTATAAAAATAAATGTTTTCCATGCCTCTCAAAATAAACTATTTCAATCAACGCGTTTATATTTTATTTTGAGGCATAGAAATTGCTTTTGTTAAGTTAATTTTGGAAACGTCTGATTCATTTTTATAGAAACAATATATTATAAAAGTATTGACTAATGTTTATGTACATATTATGCTTACTTTGTAAGCGATAACAATATTGCTGGGAAAATAAATACAGGAAAAATTTAGAGTTGGTGGACATATGGCAACAATTAGAGAAGTAGCTGACAAAGCTGGAGTATCTGTGGCAACTGTTTCTAGAGCAATTAACGATAGTGGATACGTTGGTAAAGAAGCTAAACGCAAAATAATGAAAGCGGTTAAAGAACTAAATTACAAGCCAAATGAGGTAGCTAGAAGTTTATATCAAAAATCTTCCAAAATGATCGGTTTATTATTACCAGATATAGCAAATCCTTTTTTTCCCTTAATTGCAAAAGGTGTAGAAGATGTAGCGCAGGAAAAAGGTTATATGGTGTTGTTGGGAAATGTGGAAGGGGATTCACATAGAGAACAAAAGTATATCGATTTCTTTTCGCAGTATAATGTTAGTGGCGTTTTATCGGCTAGCAGTGAAGCCCAAACTTTTGGTAAGGGGATTCCTATCGTATTTTTGGATAGAGTTAAAGATAGGAAAAATTTCTTTGTTACAGTAGATCATTTTAAAGGAGGACAATTAGCAGCCCAAACAATATTGAAAAGTAAACCTCGTAAAGTAGTCATCATGGTTGGACCACGACACGTGGATGTAGCAGTTGATCGTTTGCAAGGTGCAGAATCAATATTAAACGAGAGCCAGATCGACTACGAATTATTTGAAACAAGAACTTATCAGGCGGAAGATGCAGAAAAAACAGCAGAAGAATTATTAAACAACTTTGAAAATATTGATTCAATCATCGCAAATAATGATATTTTTGCGCTTGCGATTATTAAAGAAGCTCTTAAGAGAGGATTAAGGGTTCCTGAAGATATCCAGATTATAGGATATGATAATACGCCATTCAGCAATTTTATGAATCCACAATTAACCACTGTTGCTCAGCCCGGCTACGAGATCGGATACGAGGCTGCACAAATTTTATTTAAAATCATCGATAAAGAAACTGTTCATAAAAGCGTATCATTGGAACCATATGTTATTGAAAGAGAATCGTTAAGAAAGGTAGGAGAACAAAAGAATGGCTAGAATTACAGTTGTTGGAAGTATTTCTACAGATTTTGTGGTTACAGTGTCAAGGCGACCTGAACTAGGAGAAACAATTGAAGGAGAATTATTCGAAACTAATTTTGGAGGGAAAGGAGCTAACCAAGCAGTTGCTGTTGCTAGATTAGGCGCCAAAACAAATATGGTTGGCGCTGTAGGGAATGACGATTTTGGTGATTTACTTATTGCTAATTTAATCGAAGAAGGTATCTCTGTTGAAAATGTGGAACGGGTTACAGAACAACCATCTGGTGCGGCTTTTATTAATATCGAAGCCAATGATAATTCGATTATTTATATTCCAGGAGCTAATGGAGAAGTAACAAGAGATTCAGTTAACCGAGCGCGTGCTGCATTTGACCAAAGTGATTTTGTCTTGATTCAAAACGAGGTTATTCAAGAGGTCGTGGAAGAAGTAATTGCCTACTGCTTCGAAAATAGGATACCTATTTTACTGAATCCAGCGCCTGGAAGGCCTCTTGGCGATGGTTATATTAATAAAGTAACTTATTTAACCCCTAATGAGACTGAATTTTCTATTTTATTTCCTGATGAAAAAATGGAAGATGTTATGAAAAGATATCCGAATAAATTGTTTGTCACATTGGGAGCTCAAGGCGTCAAGTATCATGATGGAAATGAAATAGTAAAAGTGGATGCATTTGAACCGCAAGAAATTATCGACACCACTGGCGCAGGAGACACCTTTAATGGGGCTTTCGCTGTTGCAATTACTAAAAAATTATCCATTAAGGATTGTGTTGAATTCGCCAATTTAGCAGCTTCTCTTTCTATTCAGAAACATGGTGCACAAACTGGGATACCCTTATTAAATGAAATGAAGGACAGTGAATATTATGAAAAAAAATGGAATATTGAATAGTGAAATAAGCAAAGTGTTATCTGATTTGGGACATACAGATCAGATAGTGATTGCTGATGCTGGGTTACCTGTGCCTGAGGGCGTCAAAAAAATCGATTTGGCGTTAACTGCTAACATGCCGACATTTGTGAATACTCTTAAAGCAGTTTTAGATGATATGGCAATTGAAAAAGTCTTCCTTGCTGAAGAGATCAATACCAAAAATAGAGATTTAGAAGAAGAAATTTTTGGTTTAATGGATAAGGATGTAGCGTACAACTATGTCTCTCATGAAGAATTTAAAAATTTAACAGAAGGTGCTAGGGCAATTATTCGCACAGGTGAATGTACTCCTTTTGCTAATATAATCCTTCAATCAAAACCAATTTTTTAGGAGGCGTCACGGTGGAGATTAGACTAGAAAATATAAAAAAGACATTTGGTGATAATGTTGTACTTAGTGACACAAATTTTGACTTAAAAACAGGAGAGGTCCATGCTCTAGTTGGGGAAAATGGGGCCGGTAAGTCAACTTTGATGAATATTCTTACAGGTCTACATGAACAAAACGAAGGGAAAGTTCTGGTTGATGGAGTAGAAACTAAATTTTCAAATCCCAGCGAAGCAGAAGAAAATGGGGTCAGTTTTATTCATCAAGAAATGATTACATGGCCTGATATGACCGTTTTGGAAAATATGTTTATGGGAAAAGAGATCAGAAATACAATTGGCTGGGTCAATAATAAGGAAATGACTAAACAAGCGACAAAAGTTTTCGAGGAACTTGGTTTTTCTATTGATTTGAATCGTGAAATGCGTACCTTAAGTGTGGGACAACAACAACTGATTGAGATTTCCAAGACACTTTTAAATGATGCAAAAGTGATTATCATGGACGAACCAACAGCTGCTTTAGCAGGAAAAGAAATCAATATGTTATTTGGTATTATAAAAAAATTGTCTGCTGAGGGCGTTTCAATCATTTATATTTCCCATCGAATGGAAGAAATATTTGAAATTAGCGATCGAGTGACAGTGATGCGTGATGGTGTCACGGTAAGCACTAAGTTAACGAAAGACACAGATAATGATGAAATTGTTAAACAAATGGTTGGAAGAGATATAGAAAATTATTATCCAGATATGAACATCGAAAAGGGAAATGTCATATTGGAAATAGAGCATTTAACCAGAAAAAATGTTTTTGAAGATGTTTCTTTTCAATTGCATGAGGGAGAAATACTTACCTTTTCTGGATTAATGGGTGCAGGCAGGACTGAAATTATGAGATCCATCTTTGGCGCAGACTCGTCCAGCTCGGGGCGAATAGTAGTCAACGGTAATGAAGCGAAAATAAAAAGCCCTTTTGATGCCATCAAAGCAGGAATAGGATTTGTGACAGAAAATCGAAAAGACGAGGGGCTTATTCTTGATTTTTCAATACGGGATAATGTAAGCCTTACCGCTTTAAATGAGTTTTCGAAAGGAGGATGGATCAATCGAAAAGAAGAAGGAGAATTTGTTGACTTATTGGTAAAGAGGCTAAGTGTAAAAATGACAGATATCAATCAACCAGCGCTTTCTTTGTCGGGAGGTAACCAACAGAAAGTGGTTTTAGCAAAATGGATTGGTGTGGGTCTAAATGTTCTGATTTTGGATGAACCAACCCGTGGAGTAGACGTTGGCGCCAAAAGAGAAATTTATGAATTGATGAAGGAATTAGCCCAACGAGGAGTAGGCATTATTGTTGTTTCGAGTGATTTACCTGAAGTTATTGGTATCAGTGATCGAGTTCTTGTCGTTTACGAAGGAACTGTCACTGGCGAGTTGAATAAAGAAGAACTGACTGAAGAAAATATCATGACATATGCAACAGGAGGTTCCAAATGAAAGATACTGCAGAAAACAAAACAAAAAAAGAACTAAAACGAAGTGAGTTTTATCGAAAACTTGGTCCTTTATTAGCTTTAATTGTTCTTATTATTCTTGTAACAGTTATGAATCCAAGCTTTATAACCCCTACGAATTTACTGAATCTATTACGTCAAGCATCTGTCAACGCTTTAATCGCTTTTGGGATGACATTTGTCATAATCACAGGAGGTATCGATTTATCTGTGGGTTCAATCTTAGCCCTCAGTGGTGCGTTAACAGCTGGTTTAATAGCAGAGGGACTCCCTCCTATTGTCGGAATTATTGGAGGCCTTTTCTTTGGCGGGATTATGGGGCTATTTAATGGATTTCTAGTAACAAAAGGAAGAGTAGCTCCATTTATTGCAACACTAGCAACTATGACAATTTATCGGGGTTTAACACTTATTTACACTGGTGGCAACCCAATTACAGGATTTGGCGGAGGATATTTATTTCAATTTGTAGGTAGAGGGTATTTGTTTGGAATCCCTTTTCCAGTCATTATCATGTTTCTAGCATTTGCTCTCCTTTATTGTTTATTGCATAAAATGACATTTGGTAGAAAGACGCTTTCAGTAGGGGGAAATGAAGACGCCTCTTTCATAGCAGGTATTAAAACCGATCGAATCAAAATGGCTGTGTATTCAATATCCGGTGTTCTTTCGGCTGTTGCAGGATTGATTTTAGCCTCTCGTTTGAATTCAGCGCAACCAACAGCAGGTACAACTTATGAATTAGATGCTATTGCAGCGGTTGTTATTGGAGGAACAAGTTTATCAGGAGGAAAGGGGAGATTATTTGGAACATTTGTCGGTGCTTTGATTATGGGAACATTGAATAATGGGTTGAACTTATTGGGCGTATCAAGTTTTTATCAGCAAGTAGTTCAAGGAATTGTGATTATTATCGCCGTATTAATTGATCGTAAAGGAAACTAACTAAGGAGGAGACTAATGAAGAGATTTGGTTTAAAAAAACAACTATTACTCATGGTAACAATGATTTTTGCATTTATATTGACAGCCTGCGGTAATGCAGCAAGGTTAGAGGGCGAAGGTGGCGATGAAGGTGAAACTGAAGAATTAGCTCCTGAAGATATCACTATTGGTCTGTCTGTCTCTACTTTGAATAACCCATTCTTTGGACAACTAGAAAAAGGCGTAGTAGAAACAGCAGAAGAGCAAGGTTCAACCGTTCAAACCGTTGATGCACAAGATGATACGGCAACGCAAATTAACGATATTGATGATTTGATTCAACAAGATGTTGATATTTTGCTTATCAACCCAGTAGATTCTGATTCGATTGTACCAGCAGTAGAATCTGCTAACGACGCAAATATCCCTGTTATTACATTGGATCGGTCAAGTTCTGATGGGGAAGTAATAACTTTGATTGCTTCTGACAATGTTGAAGGTGGGGAAATGGCTGCAAAATATATCGTTGATTCTGTAGGAGAAGATGCTAATGTTGTGCAGATTGAAGGGGTTCCTGGAGCATCAGCAACTAATGAACGTGGTGAAGGATTTAATAATGTTGCTGAAGATCAACTGAATGTTCTTGAATCGCAATCGGGAAACTTCAATCGTTCAGAAGGACTAGATGTGATGGAAAACTTATTGCAATCCCATTCGGATATTGATGCAGTGTTTTCACAAAATGATGAAATGGCATTAGGTGCTATTGAGGCCTTAGAGTCTGCTGGATTAGACGATGATGTTATGGTCATTGGCTTTGATGGAAACGATGATGCTATCCAGTCAGTAGAAGATGGTGATTTGGATGGCACTGTTGCCCAACAACCTTATGATATGGGTGAACTGGGCGTAGAAGCTGTCTATGACCATTTCTCTGGCGAAACAGTGGAAGAAGAAATTTCTTCACCTTTAGAATTAGTTACGGCTGAAGATGAAGATTAATAAGGTTTAACTTAAAAGTGTTTGTTTTAAAATTAAAATCATCCCTACTTGTTCTAGCGCGCGTCTAGTTTGATATACAAGTAGGGGTGTTTTGTTATTAAGGCGTTTTAAAAAATAACCAAAAACTTGTTATATGTTTATTTTAAATTTGATCCTATTTAATTTTAAAAACTGTCTAATAACGAGCGAAATACAACCAAATAATGTAGTTTTACCTTCTAAAGAAGTATTTTGTATGTGGACATTGCTGCTATTCCTACTTGTTAAATGTTTTTCTATAATGTTAATTAAATCCGGAATTTTACGGTAAAGTTCATTATTTATAACTACTATTTCAGGGTCATACATACTAACGATGTTGTTTATTCCTATACTTAATAATTTAGCGTTATTTTTTAATAGTTGTACAATTTCCTCATCATTATACCAATAGTAGGCAATATTATGAAGATTACAGATCTCTATCTTCTTTAGTTGGGAGATTTCTCTATATAATACAGATGTTGAAGCGTATTGTTCTAAACAGCCATGGTTACCACACGGACATAATCTACCATCAGGATATAAGGTCGTATGTCCAATCTCACCAGCGTTACCATTTTTTCCGTTATATAAAGTTCCTTTTTCAACAATGCCAGCGCCTATACCATCTTGGATGCTAATACTTATTAAATTTTCTGAGTTAGAAGTGAAGGTGTACTCTCCTAGCGCGCTTGCATTGGCTTCGTTAATTAAAAAAACTGGTAAATTTATATTAGAGCTTAATTTTTCTTGGAGTTCAATTTCATCTATGTCAGAATATGGAACGAAAGTTATCCTATTTTTGTAAACACTTCCATGAATAGCCACACCAACTCCAATAATTCCATAACTGGTTCTTGGCGAATTTTTACATAATTGTTGGATTATTTGAGACAAAATATCAATAATATTATGTTGATTGATTGTTATGTGTACATAATTTTTTTCTTTTATTAACTTACCGTTTATATATGATAAACCGCTTTTTATATAGTTTCGACCGATTTCAATGCCGATAGCTAAAGCACTACTCCCATTGAATTTTAAATAAATGGGACGGCGTCCACCAGAAATAGTGGAGTTGCCTACTTTACTTTCATAGATGATTTCTTTATCTATTAAAGTTTTAGTTATATCTGAAATAGAAGATTTGGTAAGGTTAGTAATTTTGGTTAATTTTGCTCTAGAAATTTCTTGATAGTTTATAATATCTTCTAACACGAGAGATTCACTTTGATGGGTTGGGTTATAAATTTGCATTATTGAAACTCCTTTTGTATTTAATAATTTTAAGGGGGCTGTTTTTATTAGTTTAATATTGAATGTGTTCAAATTTAGGAATAGGATTTGTCAACAAAATTTATTTTATCTTGAATAGATTTTTAAGTAGCTAAACCATCTTGGGTTAGGCTTGGGTGAGCTGAAGATATAAAAAGTAAAATTAGCAAAGCTAAAGCATAATCAGTAATAACTAACAGAAAGGAAACTTCAACGGTTACGTTACACGAATCATAAACACTTTGCAATCCAATCTAGGCTTTTCATATAGTAATTATGCTATTAAAATTTCATTTTGTCGAAACAAACGAAATATATTCTGAAAGCGCTTGACAACATAAAATTAGCATTGTAGAATGATTTTAAACAGTTAGTACGAGTTGCGTACCAACTGAGAAGAAAGGTGGAAAATAAATGAATTATTTTGAAAGCGTTCCAAAAATCAAGTATGAAGGTAAAGATACAGATAACAAATATGCATTTCGGCATTATAATCCAGAAGAAATTATTTTAGGTAAACCGATGAAAGACCACTTACGTTTTGCAGTTGCCTTTTGGCATACGATGACAGAAGACGGTTCTGATCCTTTTGGAGACGGGACTTATCAGAGAAACTGGGAAGGTAACAGCCCAATGGACACAGCTAAGAATCGTGTTGATGCATTTTTTGAAATATTGGAAAAATTGGATGCTGAGTACTTTTGCTTTCATGATGTTGACATAGCACCTCAAGGAGATTCCTTAAAAGAATTTTTTGAAAACATTGATGTTATAACGGATTACATTAAAGAAAAAATGGATAAAACAGGAATTAAATTATTATGGAATACTGCAAATATGTTTACACATCCAAGGTTTGTTAACGGAGCAGCAACAACGAATAATGCTGATGTTTATTCTATTGCAGCGGCACAAGTTAAAAAGGGGTTAGACGTTAGTAAAAAACTAAATGGTGAGAATTATGTTTTTTGGGGCGGTAGAGAAGGCTATGAAAACCTATTGAATACAGATATGAATTTTGAGTTAGATAATTTAGCGCGTTTTTACCGAATGGTTATTGATTATGCAAAGAGCATTGACCACCAACCTCAATTCTTAATTGAACCAAAACCAAAGGAACCAACCAAGCACCAATATGATTATGACGCAGCTACTGCGATGGCATTCATACAAAAGTATGAATTAGAAAATGATTTTAAACTAAATCTTGAAGCAAATCATGCAATTCTTGCTGGTCATACATTTGAACATGAGATAAACGTCGCAAGAAATTATGATTCATTGGGTTCGTTGGATGCAAACCAAGGAGATTTATTACTTGGTTGGGATACTGACGAATTTCCTACTGATATATATACTGCTACTTTAGCCATGTATGAAGTCTTAGAAAATGATGGCATAGCACCCGGAGGAATTAACTTTGATGCAAAAGTTAGAAGAACGTCATTTGAAATGGAAGATTTAGTTCTAGCACATATTGCAGGAATGGACACGTATGCTAGGGGGTTGCGTTCAGCAGCCAAAATGAAAAACGATAAATTTTTTGAACAAATTATTGAAGATAGATACGCAAGTTTTTCCGCTGGAATTGGAAAACAAATTATCGAAAATAAGGAAGATTTAGAATCGTTAACTAAATATGCTTTGTCACTTAATGAAGTAGAAAATAAATCTGGACACATTGAACATATCAAGTCACTCATGAATGATTATTTAGTGTAGAAAGTATAGGTGATTGAAATGAGCTATGTATTAGGTTTAGATTTAGGGACTAGTTCACTAAAGGGGAATCTACTAGATGAAACAGGCAAAACTATTTGTATAGAGTCAGTAGAATATGAACTATTAAATCCCAAAAGCGGTTATAACGAACAAAATCCAAATGATTGGATTCAAGCCTGCTATCATTTATTTGGAAAATTTTCAAAGTCGGTTAGCGATTTTACCAGGAACTTAGAAGGAATTAGTTTTTCTGGCCAAATGCATTCATTAGTGTTAGCTGATCATAATGGAAATGTACTAAGACCTGCAATCCTCTGGAATGATGTACGTACTACAAAACAGTGTAAATATATAACAGGTACTTTTGGCGAAGAGATTTTGAAAATTACTAAAAATGTTGTTTTAGAAGGCTTTACATTACCTAAAATATTATGGGTGCAAGAAAATGAACCTGAAGTTTGGAAGCAAGTAAGGAAAATATTTTTACCAAAAGATTATCTCAGGTATTCTTTAACTGGAAAATTTCATATGGATTATTCGGATGCTGCAGGTACTTTGTTGATGGATATAAAAGAAAAAAAGTGGTCGCCGACTATTTTAAAACAGTACAACATTCCTATAGAGTACCTGCCAAAATTAGTGAATTCATTTGAGTTTATTGGAAACCTAGATGAAAACATCAAAGAAAGATATGGATTTAAAAATAATATAAAGGTATTTGCTGGTGGCGCTGATAATGCCGTCTCTTCTCTAGGAGTGGGGTTGGCTGATCCTGATACTGCGATAGCAAGTATTGGTACTTCGGGTGTTTTTCTATCTCTTGAAGACAGTATCCATGACAAATACAAGGGAAGTGTCCATTTATTTAATCATGTATTGCCAAATAAGTATTATTCAATGGGGGTAACGTTATCTGCAGGACATAGCGTTTCTTGGTTTAAAAATCTTATAGATAAAGAACAATCGTATGATAAGTTTTTAAGTAATATATCAGATGTTCCAATTGGAAGCAACGGCTTATTGTTTACTCCCTACATTTCAGGAGAAAGAACTCCTTATTTTGATAGCCAAATTAGAGCTTCATTTATTGGATTAAGCCATGATCACACATTAACTGATTTAAAAAGAGCAGTCATTGAAGGAGTAACTTTTTCTTTAAAAGATTCCCAAGTATTAATGGAATCTCTAAGAAAAAAGAACTTTAATAGAATAATATCCATTGGCGGCGGGGCAAAGAATAAAGAATGGCTACAAATTCAAGCTGATATTTTCAACACGCAAGTTGTTAACCTGGAGGCTGAGGAAGGGCCTGGACTAGGAGCAGCGATGATTGCGGCAATGGGCCTTGATTGGTTTGAAACATTTGAAGATTGCATTGGACGTATAATAAATTATGTCGATAAAGTTGACCCAATTCCAGAAAATGTGGAGAAATATAAACGAATTTATGAATTGTATACTAAAGTTTATAAATCTACAAAATCTATTACTCATAAACTGAGATTATGAGTAATTTATAGAAAACTTTCAAAGTACTAGGAGGCTGTAATGATTAAAGTTGAAGATAACTATATTGAAAAGCGATACGACAATGAACTGTTGATAATTGAACCTTGGGGAGCTAATTCTTTACGAGTGCGGTCCTTTTTAGACCAAAAAAAGACCGAACGTAAAAATGCACTTACTGAAGAGGCTCAGTATGATGTTTCTAAAGTAAAGACTTTCTTTAATGATGAAAAGGCTACTATTGTTAATGGAAAGATAAAAGCTACTCTTGATCACAGAGATCGGCTTACTTTTTATAATGACAAAGATGAAATATTGTTAGAAGAATTTATTCGACTAAGAGCAGTGAAACATGATGATGGCAGTGAAGATGTTGGCACAGTTGAAATCACAAAAGATTTTAACTCGACTTTAAAATTAAAATCGCGGGAATATAGGGCAAATAACGATGGACCAAATTTTCATACTAAAGTTCGTTTTGAGTCAAATAAAAAAGAAAAAATTTATGGTATGGGTCAATACCAACATCCATATCTAGATTTAAAAAATACGATGCTTGAGTTAGCGCAAAGAAATTCACAGATGTCTATTCCTTTTTATGTTTCAAGTAAAAACTATGGATTTTTATGGAATAACCCAGGTATTGGTAAAGTCACTTTTGCTAAAAACCTTACTGAATGGGAGATGTTTGGAACAGATTACATTGATTATTGGATTACTGCAGGAGAAACGCCAAAAGAAATAACTGAACAATATACAAGTGTAACTGGGAGATCTCCGGAAATGCCTGAGAATTTATTAGGGTTATGGCAAAGCAAACTAAGGTATAGGACTCCAGAAGAAGTACTGGAAGTTGTGGAAGGGTACCATAAGAGAGGCATTCAATTATCAACGATTGCCATCGATTACTTCCATTGGCCAAAACAAGGGGAATATCGTTTTGATAAAGATTTCTGGCCAGATCCAGAAAGTTTAATTAGAACACTAAAGAAAGACTATGGCGTGGAGCCTGTTATTTCAATTTGGCCAACAGTTCAATCGGATGCTTATAATTACGAAGACTATTTGCAAGGCGGTTATTTAGTTAAAGTTAATCGTGGTATTCGATTAACAATGCAAATCCAAGGAAACACGGTCTACTTAGATACGACAAATCCAGAAGCTAGAGATTATGTTTGGAGCTTAATCAAAAAAAATTATAAAGATATTGGCATTGATTATTATTGGGTAGATGTTGCAGAACCTGGCTATGCAGTTTATGACTTTGATAATTATAGATATTATGCAGGAACAGCTTTAGAAGTTGGAAACTTGTATCCAAATGAATATTTGAAAATGGTTTATGAGGGAAATAAAGATACCAATGATGCTGTTGTCACATTAGTTCGTGGGTCCTGGGCAGGAGCACAAAAATATGGCGCTTTAGCCTGGTCTGGAGATATTGATTCAAGTTTTGAAGCTTTTAATAATCAAGTAAATACAGGCTTAAATATGGGAATGGCAGGTATTCCGTGGTGGACTACTGATATAGGTGGCTTCCATGGTGGGAATCCAAAAGATCCCGAATTTCAAGAATTAATGGTTAGATGGTTTCAATATAGCACCTTTTCACCTGTGTTAAGGATGCATGGGGACCGTTTACCACATAGCGAGCCGCTTTCAGATTCGGGTGGCGGGTCTATGCCAACAGGTGAGCCCAATGAAATTTGGTCCTATGGTGATGAAGTAGAAAATATTTTAACGAAGTATGTTGAAATCCGTGAATGCTTGAAAGATTACTTATCTAAAATTATGGAAGAAGCTCATAAATATGGGTATCCAGTGATGAGAACGTTATTTTATGAATTTCCTGAAGACGAAAATTCCTGGGAAGTTGATAATACTTATCTATTAGGGTCTGACATATTAGTTGCGCCGATCATGAATTATGAAGATAGAAGTAGAAAAGTATATCTTCCAGATAATGAAAATTGGATACACTTATATTCAGGTCAAGAATTTGAAGGTGGATCAAGCTATGACATTGAAGCTTCATTAGAACAAATTCCGATTTTTATTAGGAAATCGGCAAGTGGACAATTTAAAGAACTACTGGCGTATGCAAAAAATAATTTTAACTAATGAATACGATGATTTCTGGAGGGAATCTTAGATGTATTTTCAAAAAGAAATAGAAATCACCTCAAACTCTATCATTGTTAAAGATAGAGACCAATTCTTAATAATAAAAGAATGGGGCGAAAATTCCGTTAGAGTGATTAGTGCTCCAGACCATAACTTTTCGTTAAGTAATAAGTATGGGATAGAAGAGTTAGAAAAAAATAATGATGTTAAAGTTTCAATTAATAAAAAAGAAGAGTTAGTTGAGATGATAAATTATAAATTAAAGATAGTTTACGATGGAGAAAAATTAGTATTCTACAATAAAAACCATAAAATCTTAGAAGAAATATCTAGAAGACAAAGCAATGTAAGAAGAACCACAGGTATTGATGACCATATACCTATTAAGGATTTGCCAACGTCGTCTTTAAATATTTCGCCAAGAGAATTTAACTTTAAATCTGATAACTCTTATGAAGCTATTCTAAGATTTGAAGGAGACACTTCAGAAAAGATGTTTGGTCTAGGCGGCTATCAAGAAGGAAATTTAAATAAAAATTTCGGCACTTATGAATTAATGCATCGGAATTCGCAAACTTCAATACCATTCTATATTTCAAATAAAAATTATGGGTTTATTTGGAATAATTCTTCAATTGGTGAAGTTACATTTAGTCGTAATCAAATAATTTGGAAAAGTAATAATACTCAGTGCATTGATTATGTTGTAACTGTTGGAGATAATCCTAAACAATTACTTACTAATTTTACTACTATGACGGGAAAACCTCCTAAATTAGATAAAGATTTGTTAGGTTTGTGGCAGAGTAAGTTAAGATATCAAACGCTTAATGAGATAAAAGAAATATATAACGGTTATAAAAAAAGAAAGATAAATTTATCTGTACTAGTTATTGACTATTTTCATTGGACAGCAGACGGAGATTTTGAATTTGACTTAAAATATTGGAATGGCATTAACCAATGGGCTAATGTTTTAAAAGCTAATAATATTAAACTAATGGTTTCATTGTGGCCAACAGTGACCTCCGAAAGTAAATACTATGATTATTATAAAAATAATCAAATGTTAATTAGATCTGCTTACAAAAAAGATAACATGTTTGAGGGAAAAGAAATATTGGATTTTTCAAACCCCTTAACGGCCAAACACTTACAAAAATTGTTAAATCATAACTACCGTGAATTGGGAGTTGATTTGTTTTGGGCTGATCAAGCAGAACCGGAGATGACAAATTATAATCACAAAGAATATTTAGTTTATGATGGTAGTTTAGAAAAATACGGAAACAAATATCCTTATCATTATATTAAAGCGGTTAAAAATAATAATTTAAATGTTTATGATCAAACATTCCCAGTACTGATTAGATCAGCATGGTTTAATTCACAAAAATATGGTGCACTTGCTTGGTCAGGAGATATTGAAAGTTCATTTAACTCTTTAAAAAGGCAAATTCAAATTGGTATTAGTATGGGATTATCAGGCATACCTTGGTGGACAAGTGATATTGCTGGATTCCATAGTGGAGATAGTTCCACAGAAAATTTTAGAGAATTAATGATTAGATGGTTTCAATTTGCAGTATTTAGTCCTATTTTACGGATGCACGGAGATAGGCAACCACATACTATTAGAATCGGGGAAAATGGTGGTGGATTAAGAACGAGTGGTGGACCAAACGAAATTTGGTCGTTTGGAAAAGAAGTGGAAGAAATACTAACCAAGTTTATATGCATTAGAGAAAAATTGGCAAAATATATTGAAACCCTGTACGACGAAAGCGCCAAAGTTGGTTATCCAATCATAAGAAGTTTATTTTTTGAATTTCCTTATGATTCAGAAACCTGGAATGAAACTACAAATTATATGTTTGGGAGCGATTTATTGATTGTTCCAATTGTTGAAGAAAAGACTACCAAAACTGAAGTATATCTACCTAAAGGATGTAACTGGACTGAAGTATTTTCAGGCATCAGTTACGAAGGAGGAAGAAATTACGAAATAATAGTATCGCTAGACACATTGCCAGTATTTTGTAAAGAAGGTTCAGTATTAGAGAAAAATATCGAAAATATATTTAAGGAAAAATAAAGGAGAAGATTGATATGGGAGTAGCTATTGCAAGAATTGATCAAAGATTAGTCCATGGAATCGTAGTTACACAATGGGCTAGTTCAGTAAAAGCCAAAAGAATCATGGTAGTAAATGATGAAGTAGCAAAAGATGAACCACGAAAAGCTACAATGCGTTTAAGTAAACCAGCAGGAACAGGAATGTCTTTAATTAATACAGAGACTGCTATCACAAATTTTAATGCAGGTAAATATGTTAGTCATAACGTATTATTAGTTGTAGATAATGTAGAAACTTTATTAACTTTAGTAAAAAATGGTGTTGAGATACCGAAAGTAAATATTGGAATTATGTTAGATAAAGAAGGACGTACAAAATATGCCAAGAATTTTGCAGCTTCAGATAAAGAAATGAAGCAGTTAGAAGAGCTTTCTAATATGGGGATACCAGTTTCATACCAATTTGTTCCTTCAAATAAAGAGGAACAGTTGTCTAAATTTTTATAAATAAGATGGCCCTGAATAATTATTATGGCTTATTTAGGGATGACAAAGAGGAGAATTTTTATGCCAGATTTATTACAGAACATTCTGATCATATTACTACCGATGTATGCTTTGATTGATAACCGTGGGATTACTGTTATGAACCATTGGCCAGTAACTGTTGGTCTCTTTGCTGGTTTAATTATGGGAGATTTTCAGTCAGCGATGGTAATAGCTGGTACGTTCCAATTAATGAGCTTAGGTGTTGCTGCTTTAGGAGGTTCATCTGTACCAGATTATGCATTGGCAACCGTCGTTGCGATTTATTTAAACGCACGTACAGGAGTAGGTACTGGTACGTCGATTGCAGTAGGTTTACCAGTGGGGATTTTAGCAATTAACTTAGACGTTTTAACTCGGACTTTAAATTCATTTGTTACAGCTAGGTCCAAAAAATATTTAGAACAAAGAGAGTTCAAAAAAATGCAATTAGTTAACCTTATTAGTGTTCTGTTTGTTGCTTTACAAGCATTCGTTCCTATGGTTATTTTAGTTGTATTTGGTCCAGCTACAGTTGAGACAATTATTGACTGGATACCAGATTGGGTAACAGATGGCTTGAATATTGCAGGAGGAATGTTACCAGTGGTAGGGGTTGCTATGCTAATGCGCTATATGCCAACGAAACGTTATATTTGGTCTCTATTAATCGGTTTTGTGATGGCAGCGTATTTAGAATTAGATATTTTAGCGATTTCAATTATAGGTTTTGCTTTAGCTATTTATACTTATAACAGGTTAATAAGTCAAAAAGTAGCAGTTTCAGCTAGTGGAAGCGCAGAGTATAGTGAAGGAGATGATTTTGATGAATAATGAACACAAAAGCCAAACTAATAGTTCTCAGGTAAATAAATTATCAAAGAAAGAACTTCGCCGTGCTGCTTGGAGATGGACAGTTATTGGAAGCAATAATATTAACTACGGAACGCTTCAAGGGACTGGCTATGCTTGGGCACTTGCTAATACGCTACGTAAAGTGTATCCAAATGATGATGACTATGTTGAAGCAATGAATGTTGAATATGAATATTTCAATATTACTCCGTATATGGCTCCCTTAGTTATTGGTACTGACGTTGCGATGCAAGAACAACAAGGCACAGAATCTTTAGAAGCTGTAAGATCTATTAAAACTTCGTTAATGGGACCATTATCTGGTATTGGAGATTCATTATTGTGGGTGCTCTATCCAACAATTATGGGTTCGATCAGTGGCTATATGGCGTTGGATGGTAATCCTCTTGGTGCTATTGCTTGGATAGTTTTAAATCTATTATTAATTTGGTTCCGGTTAAAATTATTTGATCTTGGTTATAAATCTGGTGCACGTCTAATCACGGATCTGTCAGATCGTTTAACAGCAATTACTGAAGGAGCTTCTGTAATGGGGCTTACAGTAGTGGGTAGCTTAATTGCTACTGTTGTAGAAGTTCATACACCTTTAGAATTTACATTTGGTGAAGTAACACTTGGTCTACAAGAAGAGGTCTTTGATCAAATCCTCCCGGCCTTATTACCAGTAATTTTAACTGGTGTAGTCTACTATCTAATGGAAAAGAGAAAATGGGGATTCTTAAAAATTATTTTTGCAATAATTATTCTTTCATTAGTCGGTTCGTATTTTGGAATATTGGGGGTAGAATCGTAATACTAAAATAACTTAAAAAATATGGAGGGAATTTAGTGCAAAAGATTATAATAGCATCACACCGTAAATTAGCAAGTGGACTAAAAGATACATTAGAATATTTAGCTCCAAATACCGTAGAAATTATCGATACTAGTGCGTATCTCGATAACGTTCCTTTTAAATTGGAAGTTGAAAAAGTTCTAAAACAATTTGAAAAAACAGAACAAATATTTGTATTTACAGATTTACTTGGAGGTTCAGTTAACCAGGAATTTGCGAATAAAATATCTGAATATAATATTGAATTGATTTCTGGAGTGAACCTTCCTATCTTATTGACTTTGGTATTAAACATGGATGGAAAAGAAATAACAGCTGATACCATTCGTCAGGCGATAGAAGAAGCAAAAGAACAAATAGTATATGTCAATGATAGTTTAAGTAATCAAGAAATTGATGAGGAAGATGAATAAATAATTTAGACTATAATAGCCAATAAACATAGAGAACAGTTTGTTATTTCTATGTTTATTGGAATTTATTTTTTAAATAGTATAATTAGACTATTTAAGAAATACTTTTAAAAAGTTGTTGTTTGAAAATCGGTTAGTTAAAAAATGTAATAATTTTTTATAAAAGGAGAATAATGATGTATAAAATTAAGTATGATCAATATGATCCTGTTGCAAATTCTGATGCTATTGTGCAAGGAGATAAGTACCGTTTTACTATATTAACTTCAAAATTGGTTCGGATTGAGTATTCAGAAAGTAATCAATTTGAAGATGCACAAACAAAAATGGTGTTAAATAGAAATTTCCAAACACCGGATTATAAAGTTTATGATTCAGAACACTCCCTAAAGATCGTGACAAAAGATTTAATCGTTAAATATAATAAGAGAGAATTCTCTCCCTATGGCTTAAGCGTTGAATTAAACGGAGAAGTCTTCCATCCATACAAAGGAATTTGGCATTATGGAGACAAACTAGATAATTTAAAGGGTACGAAACGTACGTTAGATTTTATTAATGGAAGTACGGAATTAGAACCAGGACTCATGTCTAAATATGGTATCAGTGTGATCGATGACTCGGATTCACCGGTATTTTTAGACGATGGCTGGTTTCAAGAAAGACAGTCGAATCAAGAAGATTTGTATGTCTTTGCCTATAAGAGAAATTATTTAGAAGCTTTAAATGATTATTATGAATTAACAGGACATCAACCCAAATTACCAAGATATGCGTTAGGAAACTGGTGGAGCCGGTATTATCCTTATTCTGAAGAATCGTATTTAGATCTTATGAATCAATTTGAAAATGAAAAGATTCCTTTTTCTGTTGCCGTCATTGATATGGACTGGCATTTAGTCGATATTCCTGAAAAATATGGAAGTAAGTGGACTGGATATACCTGGAATAAAGAACTATTTCCTAAACCAGAAAGATTTTTAAGGAAACTAAAAGACAAAGGATACGCTACTACATTAAACATTCATCCTGCTGCAGGAGTAAGGCCCTTTGAAGATATGTACAAAGAGATGGCCGAAGAATTAAATATTGATTGGGAAAATGAAGAGTATATTGATTTTGATCCTTATTCAGAGAATTTTCTTGAAGCGATGTTTAAATATATCTATCATCCTAATGAAAAAATAGGAGTCGACTTTTGGTGGATGGATTGGCAGCAAAGCCCTCATCAATTGGATGAAAATAATGATCCATTATGGATATTAAATCATTATCATTATGGCGATAATCAAAAAAATAATCACTTGGGGCTAACGTTTTCAAGATATTTTGGACCAGGAAGTCATCGATATCCAATTGGTTTTTCAGGAGATACAGTCATTAGCTGGGAAACATTAGATTTTCAACCTTACTTTACAGCAACAGCTTCTAATATCGGTTATGGTTGGTGGAGCCATGATATAGGTGGCCATCGCCATGGAATAAGGAACGATGAATTGATGCTACGGTGGGTACAGTTTGGCGTATTTTCTCCAATCAATCGGCTGCATAGTGCAGATTCACCATTTTTAATGAAAGAACCTTGGAACTACAATTCTCCTTACGATGAATTGATGAGAAAATATTTAAGATTGAGGCATAAATTAATTCCTTATCTTTATACGATGAACGTTCTTTCAAGTGAAGATAATTTGCCTTTGATTCAACCAATGTACTATAAACATCCTTACGATAATAATAGTTACAATGTGCCGAACCAATATTATTTTGGAACAGAGTTAATTGTTTGCCCATTAACTGAAAAAACGAACAGCGAAACATTAAATAGTCATTTTAAAGCATGGCTGCCGGAGGGAAACTGGTATGATTTACAAACTGGATTAAAATATGTTGGAAATAGAATGATGGATATCTATCGAACAATTGATAAAATGGGGCTGTTTTTAAAAGAAGGTTCGATTATACCTTTAACAGATACGGACATCTTTACAGATTCTATCGATAATCCAGAAGATCTAAGTTTATTGATTGGGTATGGAAATTCTGGTGAATTTTTATTACGTGAAGATTTTGTTGGGAAAGAAAAAACAGAGGAAAGTTCTCAAACAAAAATAGCATTTAATCAAGAAAAAGATCAAATTATTATTCATGCGGCAGAAGGCAATCTCGATGCTATTCCTGAACAACGTTCATGGAAAGTGAAACTATATGGTGTTAAAGTAAAAAATGCTACTGTAAAAAGTAATAGTGATGTCTATGAAGTGAGCGGTAACTATGTTAGCAGTTTAAATTGTACAATTATTGATGTTCCTAAAACATTAGTAAACGAACAGATTGTGGTTCAACTAAATGATTATGAAGTGCCCGATCAAGCAGAGTTTAAGTTGGGCAAAATCCTAACTTTCTTGAAAAATGCACAAACTTATAATCTGGATAAAGAGGCTTTATATGCAATTTGCAATTCTGGTAAAGGTAAGTCTCAAATTTTAGCGGAAATTAATAGTTTTTCTGCGGATACTGATGTGTTAAATGCTATTATGGAGATAATTTTGGCATAAATAAGAAATTAGTAAACTTCCTCTGCGCTTTTTCTTTATGTAAGTAAATTCTCTTGAATATAAAATTTAAATTTCCTTAATGTAATCAATTATAGACACTTTGAAACGTTTCTTTGAATGAGTTTTAACAACTTTATTCTGAGAGCTTTCAAGGTGTCCGATTATTTATAAAGTTGATTTAAGTAATTTCAACTATTTAGTAAGGAAATTGTTTAAAAAAGGTTCTTTTCAGTTAAGGTTTTTGTTAGTAACTAAAACTTGAAACCTCTTTTTACAGTCTTATCCCTTGCTATGCAGGCATTTTCTAAAGGAAAATTAACTTGTCCCCGTCCCTTTGAGTTGATTTTGGACCGAAGAGGGAAGCTTGGCAAGAAACTGCTCGATAATGTTATTTAAAACCGTCTCATCTAAGACATATTCGTTGGCGAAAGCTTCTTGAAATAAATCCAATAACTGCAAGATTGCTTCGGCCACGGAAAACTCGGAAAGCTCATCGAGTAGAAGATAAAACAACTCCCCCAACGTGCGGTCGTCTTTACTCTCACGTTCTTGAACGGCTAAAATCATATAGGCAACTGCAACGAGCGTGGTATGAGCGAAAATGCCATCATAGGAAAGGCCTTGGTATTTCGCTAATTTTAGGTATTGTTTACACATTTTAAAGTAAATTTCAATATTCCAGCGTCGGGAATAAAGCTGAATGATTTCGTCTTCGGTTAAGGCTGGATCTGTGGAAGCCAAAACGAGATACTCATTGCGCTTATTGCGATTTCGAATATAGACTAATTTTATCGGCAATCTCTCGTTGTCAACCAGGGCTTCCACTTGGACGCTTAGGAGATAACGTGAGCGGCCGCGACGCTTTTTATTGGCTTGAAAGATTTGTTTGACATCCATCATTTGTCCTTGATAACGATAATGCACCTTCTTTGAACGTTTGATCATGGCGACGCAGTGGCATTGCAAGGTGCGAATCTCTTGAAACATTTTAGGACTCGAAAACCAGGTATCAAATAAGACATAGTCGGCTTGGACGCCTTGTTTCAGCGCCTCACGTAAGAGTTCTACCGTTACTTCTGTTCCTTTGCGGAAAGCCTGTGCGCGGCGTTTTCCCGCGTTTGTCCGTTGGTCCCCAAGGGGTTATTTGATTGGATTTTTCGCTTTCCTGAAAGCAGCGAAAAAGCGACAGGGATAAAGCTATTGCCGTCACTCCAGCCTAACTGTAAATAGCGAAAGCCTTTCAAATATTTCTTTTGGGCGTGATCATATTGGAGTGCTGCACATTCGACTTTTTGAGCATTTAAGCGTGTGTACATGGAATCATCGATGATAAAGGTCGTTTTCCGATCTTGACTTGTTAGCGGACGTAAAAAAGCCAAGACCGCTTTTGCAATCAAAATCTGAAGTTTTTGCCAGTGGATCCGTGGATCATTTAACAAATTTCGAAACGTTTTATCGGAAAAGGGGAGTTCTTCTTTTTGTTTTCGATAAGAGCGATAGGTCGAGCCATGGGTAAAAATCGAAGCCAGTAAAAAAGAAAAAATAACAGAAACTGGATGCCCTTTCTTGTGCTTTGCGTTGGATTTTTTCAGCGCATCAGAAAGATGGAAACGATGGAAAAAGTTCGATATGGAATGCGAAAATTCTTCCGAAGTTGAGTTTGTTTGTGTTATAATTGACATAGCATGAACACTCCTTGGTTAGTGGTTTTTGGTTAACTCTATTATACCAAGTTTGAGATCGTTCATGCTATTTTTTTGTTAAATTTGTCTGATTTATCAAGGGATCAACGCTATTTTGGTCCTTTCAAGTTTTAGTTAGTAAGTGTAGCTATAATATAGAATAAATTTAAGTATATTTTATACACTTTGATACGTATTTTAGGTATGAAACTAATAAACAACATTAAGATTGAAAAAATACTTCTTATTATACAAGTTGTTAAATTATTGGTAATTGTAAGTTTTGCAACCTATCAAAAGAATTTGAACTGAAATGTCTTATAAATAATGGACTTTTCGAATAAATTGGTGGGAGAAAAAAGGCCCTTTGAAGCATTTGAAGTGGACACTAAAGGTACTTTTTTTCTGAATTTGCAATTGAAAAATACCCCCCTAAAAAGAAAAAAATGATTTCCGGAGCTTCTTTTCAGTAAATTCGATATAGGCGGTAACTTGGTAAAATAAGCTATTGGTTTTCCTGTGCTTTAACACCTAAGAAAATATTTTGTATGGTTTTCCGTTGCTTTTGACTCATAGTGTGTTGATCAAGGCAGTGTAGGGCAATGGTATAAGCAGGAAATTTATGGTTAGGGACAAAATTGTCCATTTCCTGTTGATCAGCACAGTTGGTAACGATTTGACAAAAGGTATCATTATCTAAAGGGCTTAAATACTGTTTTAATTTTTCCGGATCACTTGTCGCATCAATTTTTACTTTTAAATCATTATCCATGAATAGGTCTCCTTGTTCATTAAGAAATTTTTGCGAATGTTTTTCGAACGATAGTAAATGATTATTGTATAATATAGTGTATCATTTCATTGAAAATTGCTATAGCAAAGTCTTTCTTTGGCTGATTCAAGGAAAAAGAGTTGCGATATAAGTCTCCTTGATAATAGATATACGAACTATAGAGGGTTCACTCCTGCGGCTACTTGTCGCACAAAGTATTGCTTCTGCGCTCTAGTGGTTCCTTGTCGAAAATTCATTATAACCAGTGAAACCCACCAAATATAGTTCGGATATTTGACCTTGTTTGTACTTATGTCCCAGTCTTAGATGAGACGCATTGGATATGTCCGTAAAAGCATTGTTCTTGATTTTTTTACCGAGTAAAATGAAAAATTTTTTTATTTTGTCTTCTTAAGGAAATCGTCCAAGGAAAATAGACAACCTAATAAAAAATTGAAATTTTTTTAGAAGACATGCTATAATACAAACAAAGAGAGGGACCGCATTAACAATCCCTCTAGTAACAGTACCGGTTAAGACGGTGGCATGGTTTAATTATTTATAAAAAATAACCGTAACTCGCCAAAGTTTGACGGTTATTTTTTTGTCTTTTTCACGGCATCTAGAATACCAAAGATTACCGTAGCGATTAAAGAACCGAACGCAATCATTAGCCCTAGAGCTTCCGCAATGGACAAAAGGCTCCTCGCCTTACTATAAAAATGGTTCCTAATGTTTAGCGATAGGGTTTTATTAATAATATAAGTACATTTGTATTGAAACCATCTTTCATAAACTAATCAAAAAATAAACGCTTGACAAACCTCTAAAAATTCTCTAGACTTATAACAATCTAAGATTCTTTAATTGTGTACTGTGATACATAAAAGAATGTAATCATCTGGAGTTGACTTTCATCTAGAAATAATTGTGGAAATTTTGGGGGAGTCTTCTTATACATATATTCTTTTTTACGATCAGCAGGCACAAAGCTTGGTGGTCTTTTTTGTGAGCAATAAGGGGGGACGATAAACGATATTAATCACAATGGCTAAAAAACTAAAATTACCGGAGAAAGCCAAATACGTGAGCCATGCCACTAGGTTTTTAACACCTTATAAACAACATATGAACAAATTAATAAAGTGTGACGAGAGCACACATTAAGGAGAAAATAAATGAATAAACTAAGCTCGAACGACAAAAAAGCACTTTTTGCTTCCATTTTTGCATCTGGTCTAGATGACCTGAATGTCATGTTCCTATCATTTACTCTGGGTTCTATTATTTCATCTTTAGGATTAACTGGGGTAGAAGGTGGTTGGATTTCGACAATCACCAATCTAGGAATGCTGACAGGTGGACTTGTGTTTGGTGTACTAGCTGACCGCTATAATAAATTTAAAGTCTTTAAATTGACGATTCTTGTCTTTTCAGTAGCCACTGGAATGATTTTCTTTACTGAAAGCAGCGGTTATCTATATCTGATGCGCTTTATTGCTGGAATCGGAGTCGGCGGGCAGTACGGTGTAGCCATCTCGATCATGGGTGGTATTGTCCCAAGGAATAAATTAGGCCGGGTGAGTTCTTTAAACGGCATTATGGGACAGCTGGGATCTATCGGCTCAGCACTTCTTGCTAGTTTAATTGCGCCTTTTTTCGGCTGGAAAGGGCTGTTTCTCTTTGGTTTACTACCTATAATATTCGTTGTATGGATGCATTTTGCGATTGATGAAAAAAGTATTACAGATCGTGATGCAAGTATTCTTATCGATGAAAGAAAAGGAAAAGCAAGTATCAAGGAACTATTTGCTAACAAAAAACTTACGCACCAAACACTTGCTTTAATGATCATGACAACCGTTCAAATTGCTGGCTATTTCGGATTGATGAACTGGCTGCCGACCATGATGCAGCAATCATTAGGTATCGAAGCAGATTCTAATATATGGATGGTCTCTACGATTTTGGGCATGTGTGTTGGCATGCTGGTATTTGGAAATATACTGGATTACTTCGGTCCACGTTTAGCTTTCGGGATTTTCTTAGTTTGTTCCATGTTGTCTGTTTATTGCTTTACTTATGTGTATTCAATGGTCACATTGTTGGTTGGAGGAGCCATTATGGGCTTCTTTGTAAATGGTATGTTTTCAGGTTATGGCGCCATTTGTACTCGTCTATATCCCCATCGTATTCGCACGATTGCTAATAACACCATTTTGAATGTAGGTCGTGCAGTTGGAGGGTTTTCATCTGTAGTTATAGGTTTTATTTTAGATAACGCCGGTGTAGCTCAAGTTCTGCTGTTTGTCGCCAGTTTGTATGTTATAAGCTTTGTAGCGATGATGAGCATTCCAGCTTTACGTAAGAAAAACTATAAAGCAACAGAAATCGTTCAAGTGAATTAAAACGAATCATAGCAATGCATTAAAAACATAGATAACAGAGTAGCTATCTCTTATAACAGAGTAGTTACTCTGTTTCTTTTTTGGTAAGTTAAAGCATGAAAAATAAACTGGAGTTCTGCTTAATCATGACTACTTGGTTTCCGCACATGTAAAAGAAATGAGGGACAAAGAAATAATAAAGTACTACCCAAAAAAGGCGAAAATTTGATTAAAAGGATAAAATCACTCAAAGATGGATAAAGAAAAATAATTAGAAACTGTATAAGCTCATATTATTGTATGGTTGTATAAACTTTTACTGGTTGATTTACCTGTCACATGAGGCTTGAGAGAGTGTTTTTGTCAACACTTTTGTTTTACGTTTGGAAAACGAAGTAGTGTTACCTCCTAAACTTACGCAAGAGCATGAGATGATCTATGTGATTGAAGAAGTTAAATGAAAAAATGTTGTTTCTTCGTTTAATGATGCCCAGCATTTAATTGATTTGTAGTTGAAACTTTCAAATTTTTCGTATACGATTCATCAATTTTGATGAACCAATTTTTTGTCGTTAATACTTTGCTGGAAAGGTGTAGCATTTAAAACTTTTTTATGGACTGTAGTCTTACTTCTGAAGAACTTTTATAGTAAAATTTCCTAAACTTTAAGCACGAAACTCGTAATTTTTTCAAGCTTTGCTTACAATACTTCTTAGCAAAAAAATGAGGAGGAACTCTATGGCTCGCAGTATACGTTGTATTCTTGCGCTAATTATTTCAACAGTCTTGGGCATAGGCGTGATTCAATATCTTGCCTATCCGACGCTATTACAGTATGACCGGTTTGCAAATGTAATGAACCGTTTTGGGTATACAAAAGAAACTTTAATTCTATTTGTAGTACTAAGCTGCTGGCTCTTATATTTACAAATTGAGTTTCGACATTTTTCTATTATTTATCTTTACTTATTTTATAGCGTCTACTTGTTTTTACTTTTTGTCGTATTGTTTACAAAAGCTCCCGAATATCATACTTTTAATGGCGATTTATTTGATTTTCTTGTTTGGGACAGAGGAACTTTGATAGAAGCATTGCTAAATTTGGTATATTTTATTCCATTAGGTGGGCTTTACGGGTTGAGAGCAAACTGGCTTGAGTTTGGCTTGATTTCGTTATTAACAATTACAGGCATCGAAACTATACAATACGTTTTTTACATTGGGACCTTTTCTGTAAGTGATATTTTATTGAACTTTCTAGGCTGCTTGGTTGGCTATAGTATTTGTTTGGTATTGAGAACATATATGGATAAAAATGTAGTACAAAAAAGAACTAGCTGATCGTTTAAGGGGCGTTAGTAGAAACGAATTGCATGGCGTAAAAAGAATATTAAGTGAAAAAAGCGGTAAAACAATTCCTAAAAGTTTTACCGCTTTTTTGATATATAAAGTTTTTCTATCGATTAATGAATTAATCCTATTGGACAGAAAATAAAAGGCGGTTTACATTTAATTATGGATATTGTTAAAAATGTAACAAGGCTTGCTGATCACCTCTAATAACAGCTTTAATGGGGGACATAGCAACTAGATTCTTAGTTGCAGGTGAGCTGTGTTACGTCAGTTGTGATAGGACCAACAATCTTGATATTGTGAGAAAAATTTTGTACTCAATGAAGGAGTGGGAACAGATGGATAATAAACGAAAAATTAACGCACAAGCAATGGGACATAATGGTCCGATTGCTTTCGAAGTGAGTGTTGATAACAATCAAGTGACTGATTTAGAAATTAAACGACATTCAGAAACTTCAGGGATTTTCGACCAAGTCGCTGATAAATTAAGAAAAGATGTTTTAGAAAATCAGAGCTTTGAAATTGATGCTATTAGCGGGGCAACAGTCATGAGCGAAGCCATCTTAGAGTCGGCGGATCAAGCATTGAAAAAAGAAGGCGTACAATTACCTGATAAAGCTAAAGCGCAAGAACGATATGAAGAAGAACTCCAAGCAGACGTTGTTGTCATTGGTGGCGGTGAGGCCGGTTTAGTAGCTGCTGCTAAGTTATTAACGGCTGGTAAAAAAGTTGTTCTGTTAGAAAAAAATGGCTATTTGGGTGGCGCAACGATTTTAAATGGCTCCAATGTAACGGCTACAGGTTCGAAAACAGCCGAAAAAATTTTTGGTGAAACAGCCAAAAAAGATTCTCCCAAGCATTTGGCAGCAGATGTTAGGAATGAAAGTTTACAAACCAATGATGAAACTTTAACCAAACTCATGACGGAAAACATTGGGGTAGCGATTGATTTTATCAGTGATTTTGCAGGACTAAATTATGGCAAAGCACAAACACAAACACCAGAACATTCGATTGATCGCCAAATTGAATTGCCTTCTTCCAGTAGTTACGAGTTGGTTAAGAAAGTTTCTGAAACTTTTACCAAAAAGGCGGTCAGATTTTTCTAGATGCTCGAGTAGAACACATTCTTCAAGATGGCAATGGTAAAGTTATAGGAGTCGTAGCCGAGGGTCGTAAACGAAAACTGACTGTACGTGCAGATGCTATTATATTGAGCTCTGGTGGTTATGGCGCTAATTTAGAGATGCGAGGTAAAGAGAGCCAAGGGTTAGACTATTATGGTCCTCAAACATCAACGGGTGACGCGTATAAGTTTTTGGCACCATTAGACCTTCAGACTAAAAATATTGGTTGGTACAAAGTATATCCGCATGGCGTGGAAGTTGAACCAGGCATAGCGAAGCTAACCACTTATGCCTCTAAAAAAGCCACTGATATGGGCGCTATTTATGTTAACCGAGAAGGTACTCGTATCGTTGATGAATCAGATGTCTATGCAACATTGAGAAATGCAGTGTTAAAACAAACAGATAAAGTTGCCTTTTTAGTGATGGATAAACGAACATGGGAAGAGTTTTATAACCTGTTAGTATTGCATGACTTTACAAAAGAAGAAATCCAACAGTATTTTGCAAATGATGGGCAAAAAACCCCTGTTTTTGTTCATGGAAATTTAAAAGAGGTTGCACAAAAAGCAGGTATTGATGCTCAAACTTTACAAGAAACATTAAATAATTACGAAAAATATGTTACTCAAGGAAAAGATGAAGAATTCGGCAGAGATCCGCAATTCTTGCACAGTTATGAAAGTGATGAGCTTTATGTCGTCGAACAAAGAGACCGTTTTGCTACAACACTTGGGGGATTCGTGGCTGGTTCGAACCTGAAATTACTAGCTAAAGACGGCGAAGAAATCCCTAATGTTTGGGGCGCAGGAGAAGTTGTTGGTGGTGCTAATGGTCACGATTCAATGCCAAGTATGATGAATACATGGAGTATTTCATCTGGATTTGTAGCCGCCAATAACGTACTTTTGGGATTGGAATAAAAAAATGACATAGATACTTTTGAATTAGCTTAATCAATGGGATAATTGATTAAGCTTTTTCTAGTTATAACTGTTATACGATAAAAAAATGTAGTGTGATAGTTACAATGGAGATGGTATAGATGTATCAAAAAGAAAAAATTTATCCATCCCGGTTACCATTTAACTGTACGATATGACTTAGACGGTTTAACTGATAATCTCAAGTTTGACTTAGCAACAAGGGGTTTAATCTTTCCAGTAGTCCAAAAGTATACACATCAATCGAATTTTTAACCTATCCAATGGAACAAGTTCTATCAGAAAAAGTACACACCGTTCTACTAGAAAGAGCATTATTCTAAATCAAATTCATCGAGGACTGAGTCATCATCAATCACACGGTTGGATTTTGTTGAATTGGCATTTTCTAAAAGGGAGTTCATTTTTTCCTCGACTGATTTTTTAATTAAAGCCGAGGTATCGATGTCTCTTAATTCAAAAAGCAAAAGGGGTTCGGCATCTAATCTAGCTCCAACAGCATAAAGAATAGCGGAAATATGTTTACACATCTTAGCACTATCGGGGCAAGTACAGTTTAATTGGATCTCATTGATGCGAGGAAATAAGCCGTTTTCTTCGGTTAAAAATTCTTTTTCTAGGGATTTGGGAAATTTTCCCTGTGCCAATTCTTCCAGATTTTCTATATGACCACCGATTTGCTCGATTAAACGTTGATCTTCTATGGGATCCATATGAATACTCACGTCATATAGTTTGTCCCCGCTGCCATAGACTACGCCGTGAATGGCGCCTTTTTGAATAAACAAATCAAAAACAAAGCCATTTTTGAGATAAGCACGTCCGCGAGGAATTCGATTATCATAATCGGCGTAATATTTTAAATGCTTGCACCAAGCTTTTCCCCAAAAGGAACTAGCAATTTTTGTTCCTTGAATTGTGACAGGTTTTGCGCCAGGATGAGTGGCTTGATACTTTTCTAACTGGCGGCGGGCTTTTTGTTTCTTCTCGGCGACGCTTGCGTATTCGGGAAATCCTGACCTTCTTCTTGCCATTATTTTTCCACCTCCAAAGTAAAGAGATCTTTTAATTCGTCATTACTCATTTCCGTTAACCAACTTTCACCACTTGTTTCTGTAATGATATCTTGGGAAAGTTGTGTTTTTTCTGCAAGCATTTCATCAATTTTTTCTTCGACCGTTCCACTAGTGACAAATTTATAAATAAATACATTTTTTTCTTGGCCAATGCGAAAAGCTCGATCGGTTGCTTGGTCTTCAACAGCTGGGTTCCACCAACGGTCAAAATGAATGACGTGATTGGCTCGAGTTAAGTTGAGTCCTACGCCTCCTGCTTTAATCGAGAGCACCATGTAAGGTGTATAGGTATTTGGGTCATTGAATTCGTTAACCCGTTCGGCACGTTTCTTTGGAGGTACACTGCCATGCAAGACAGCACCTTTTTGTCCAAAAACCTCAGCCAAGAAATCATCTAATGGATCGCACATTTCTTTAAACTGAGTAAAAATCAGGACCTGTTCGTGTCTATCACGGATGGTTTCGCAGATGTCTCGTAAAGTTTCAAATTTCCCACTCAGTTGCGGTTTGAATTCTTGGTTGCCCAAATATTGATCGGGGTGGTTACAAATTTGTTTGAATTTAGAAATGGCTGTTAACACGAGCCCCTTGCGCTGAATACCTTCACTTTCTTCCAGCGATTCAGCCATTTTACGTTGCACTTCTTTATACAAGGCCACTTGCTTTTTAGAAAGTCCGGTGTATTCTTTTTGTTCGTTCTTTGCGGGTAAATCTGTAATAATTTGCGCATCCGTTTTTAAGCGGCGCAAAATAAAGGGAGAAATCAATTGTCGTAATTTACCATAGTCGACGCCCTTTTTGGTCTGTTGCTTAAATTCTTTTTTGCTTCCCAAAAGGCCACGATTTAAAAAGTCAAATACACTCCAAAGATCCGCTAGACTATTTTCGATGGGTGTGCCTGTCATGGCGATTTTGGCGTGAGCATTTAGGGATTTAACGCTTTTCGTTTGTTTGGTTGCTGGATTTTTAATCGCTTGGGCTTCATCTAAAATTAATAGGTCGAAAGTTTCTTCTTGTAAGGCTTCAATTTTAGCGACCATACCATAAGTTGTAATGAATAAATCGGCTGAAGAGTTTTGCAAGTCGATATATTTCCCATGCAAAATTTTAACGCTTAAATTGGGGGCAAATCGCTCGGTTTCTTTTTTCCAGTTTTCGATCAAGGAAGCTGGGATAACTAAAAGTGTACGAGCGTTCTTTTTCCGCAAAAAATCCAATAGCGCTAGGATTTGAATAGTTTTGCCTAAGCCCATGTCATCTGCCAACAAAGCGCCTAATGATTGTCCTTGCATAAATCGTAACCAGTTAAATCCTATCTGTTGATAAGGACGTAGGTCGGCTTGAAATGTGTTAGATGGTTTTTCTTGTTCGATTTTTTGCGGCGTTGTCATTTGAGTGAAAAATTGCGATAACCAGGTGCCATGGGTAGTTTCAACCCATTCTTCGCTGTCTGGCTTAGCGGATGTTTCTTGATACCGCAAGGCTTCAAAAAGAGACCACTGACTATCTGCCTGTTTTTCAAAAGTGTCGAGTAAATTTTGCAGTTTTTCGTGATTAACTTCCACCCATTTCCCTTTTAAAAAGGCTAAACCTTCGTCTTGTTGGAGTAGTGCTTCAATTTCAGCCTTTGAATAGCGTTCTTCGCCTAAATACATTTCGGGCTGGCTAGAAAGCAATGCTTCCATACCAACTTTGCTGGGCTTTTTGTCGCCGATCGTTACTTTAACAGACGGCTTTTGTTTTTTCTTCCAAAAGTCCGGAATGCGACAAATAACGCCATTTTCTTCGTAAAGAGGCGTTTCTTTTAAAAATTGATAAGCTTCTTGTTCGTTAAAACTTAGAGGAGAAAACAATTCTCCGGTGTCCATGAGTTGCGCGATGAAATCTGACTCTCTAGCGACTCTTTCTACTGCAGAGAGTAAGGAAAAAATTTCGGAGGTATCATCAAATTCAACCAGCGCATTTTTTAATGGCGTGTGCTTGACCTTTCCGTGACGAGAGGTCGCATAGGTAGCCAAAAAGGCAAAAGGCTCGACTGCCTCTTTTCGTTCAATCAGATGAAAATAAACTCTGCCGGCGGTAATTAAATCTGCATTTTTTGATTGGATGTATTCCGCTACACTTCCTGAGAAATGTTGAATTTCTTCTGTGAAAATTGCAGCTAACCTTTGATGGATCGCTTGTAGCCAAGACACAGTAACAAATTCATAGCCAATGACAAAAGGAACTTGCTCCGCCAACGTTTGATAGAAATACTCTGAAGGAGGTTCAAATTCTTTTGTTACTTCAATTTCTCCGTTATTTTTTAATTCAGTGACAAACCCTTGAGCGACTTGTAACAAATAATCAATTGAAGGAGAAGTGTCGTTTCTTTTATTTGCAAATCCTTGTTCATAAAGCGTTTGATAAGGTTGTTTTTGTAAGTTATATTCAAATTCTGTTGTTGGTTGTTCAATGTAGAATCCTTTTTCTAAAAAAATTGCTTGCGCCATCGAAGTTCCCTCTTTTTAATGGTAATTTTTCACTTTAAACCTTATCATATTTTGCTAGAAAGATGAACTTTAAAAACATTAAAGGTATTGCCATTTCTATTTAACAAAACTACAAAAATTCATTATTTATGCATAAATTTGAAGTTAACTTCAAATTTGCTATAATATAGAAGAAATAGAGCCTAACTTCAAAGGAGAGAGAACATGTTCCAAAGACCTGTTTATCTTAACCAACTTATACAACTTCAAGATTCTGATTTCATAAAAGTTATCACGGGCGTACGACGTTCTGGCAAGTCTGTTTTATTAATGCTATATAAAGAATATTTAAAAAAAGAAAATATTGCGGAAGATCATATCATTTATATGAATTTTGAAAGTTTTGAATATCAGACAATAACAACTGAAGAAAAGTTTCGACAACAACTAAGTGAACTTATACCAAAAGATGGACAAAGAATCTATCTATTATTGGATGAAATTCAAGCTGTTGATGGTTGGCAACGCGTTGTTAATGGGATCCGAGTGAGCTTTAATAGTAATATCGTAATCACGGGTTCAAATGCAAGCATGCTTTCAGGTGAGCTTGCTACGCTTTTAAGCGGTCGTTATATTGAAATTCCTATTTATCCATTTTCTTTTGCTGAATTTTTAAACGTGAAAGGAATTGAACCGAACTCTCGTAAAGTAGATAGCGCATATAACGAGTATGAAAAATATGGCGGATTTCCTAGTGTGGTTATTGCAGAGGAGTCGATTAAAGATACGATCTTGTCAGGCATTTTTGATACCATTGTATTAAATGATGTCGCATTGAGAGCGGGCGTCAAAGATGTGGTGGTTTTGAAATCAATGATTCGTTTTTTAGCAGATAACGTAGGTCAATTAGTGAATGCCTCTAAAATTGTGAACACTCTAAAAAATGAAGGAATAGAAACGACCATTCATACCGTTAATCGTTATTTGGACTTGCTTGAAAATGGCTATTTATTCTATCGTGTAAAACAGTATGATATTCGAGGACGTGAATATCTTAAAACAAACGGAAAATATTTTATCGTAGATAGTGGATTGCGTAGAAATGCAGTTGGAAGAAAAGATGGCAACTACAGTAATCGTTTAGAAAATATTGTTTATATAGAGCTACTACGCAGAGGTTATACAGTAGACGTGGGGAGGCTTGATAGTAAAGAAATTGATTTTATCGCCAGAAAATTGGATGAAACACTTTATGTCCAAGTGGCATACGAATTGCCAAATAATACGCATGAAACTGATAACCTTTTAAAAATCAAAGATAATTACAAAAAAATAATCATCACAGGTAGATATTATGAGGTAGAACAAGTAGAAGGTATACCAATTATTTATATTGTGGATTGGTTATTAGAAGAGTGATACCAAGGCAAATTGAAAGTAAAGAAACTTTTATCTTGCGTTCAGTATGGGCGGACCGTGGTAAGTATTTGCAATGACGGAAAAATTGAAGAAAGTTTGGTTTGGTTATTTCGATTTTATGCTTTATTTATTAGGAAAAAACTGGCAGAATAGAATTAGATAAATAGGAAATAATAATAATTATGTCTCTGAAGGAAATGATTTGTTATTATAATATGTAATTTGGCGCGAACCGAGGTCACACATAAAATACTAAGTTGGTTCGCGCAAAATTGGTACTATTTTATGAAAAATTACTCGCTTTTTCCGATTTATTAGGTGATTTTCTAAAATGAAAGTAGTACAAAGCCGCGTATTTTCCGCGTCGCTCTCTTCATGAGAGCGTGGATTGAAATCGGTTTCAATTTGCGAATGATGGCAGTGGAAACTTTCGTCGCTCTCTTCATGAGAGCGTGGATTGAAATAAAACAAATTGGCCTTCTGACGTTTTGAAAAAGGTCGCTCTCTTCATGAGAGCGTGGATTGAAATTGGTAGCGAAATTTATACTGCGTTACGAGGTTATGTCGCTCTCTTCATGAGAGCGTGGATTGAAATAGATATGCCCATGTTGAATTTAAAATATCCGCCGTGCGTCGCTCTCTTCATGAGAGCGTGGATTGAAATCTTTATTGAAGAATTTGTTCGTACACAAATTAATGTCGCTCTCTTCATGAGAGCGTGGATTGAAATTAAAAAGTCCTTTATTGCTAAAACCATAATGACTTGTCGCTCTCTTCATGAGAGCGTGGATTGAAATTGGTAGCGAAATTTATACTGCGTTACGAGGTTATCGTCGCTCTCTTCATGAGAGCGTGGATTGAAATCCATTATCGCTAACAGTGAGCAGCAAGCCATGCGTGTCGCTCTCTTCATGAGAGCGTGGATTGAAATGATACGTTAAAAGCTCGAATTGATGCCGGAGAAAAGTCGCTCTCTTCATGAGAGCGTGGATTGAAATAAGGAAGTAGTAAGCACCCTATTCGGTTTATTTACGTCGCTCTCTTCATGAGAGCGTGGATTGAAATGTTGGTTATTTATAATACCAATAGAAAAGGTCCGAAGTCGCTCTCTTCATGAGAGCGTGGATTGAAATTTTAATAATAGCAATTGGAAAAATTCTATAGCGCGTCGCTCTCTTCATGAGAGCGTGGATTGAAATCGCTTTGACGTAAAACAAGCCGACCAAAACGCTGGCGTCACTCTCTTCATGAGAGCGTGGATTGAAATAGCACTTTTTTCTAAAGCTTTTAGTATATTTCCATGTCGCTCTCTTCATGAGAGCGTGGATTGAAATCTTTGTTATCTGCCATGAGTGTTTCTCTCCTTTGTGTCGCTCTCTTCATGAGAGCGTGGATTGAAATTTTACTACTCTTTTTGTGATAAAGAGCGGTGGACGGTCGCTCTCTTCATGAGAGCGTGGATTGAAATAAGAGCTGTTCGTACTTTCGGGTCGCCCGAATCTTGTCGCTCTCTTCATGAGAGCGTGGATTGAAATTATTTAACGACTCTTTTGGCGAACCTGTCATTTGGTCGCTCTCTTCATGAGAGCGTGGATTGAAATTTATGCAGGGAAGAAAACAAGCTCTTTCAGATATAGTCGCTCTCTTCATGAGAGCGTGGATTGAAATAATTTATAAGTTAGCCCATGCTACACTCAAACAAACGTCGCTCTCTTCATGAGAGCGTGGATTGAAATTGTTATATAAAAATAATACAAACCTAAACTACCAAGTCGCTCTCTTCATGAGAGCGTGGATTGAAATAAGATGTCGAGCCGAAAAATCCCGTAAAAGGCCAAGTCGCTCTCTTCATGAGAGCGTGGATTGAAATAAGATGTCGAGCCGAAAAATCCCGTAAAAGGCCAAGTCGCTCTCTTCATGAGAGCGTGGATTGAAATACTAATAGATGACGAACTTTTTCTGCCTAATTTTGTCGCTCTCTTCATGAGAGCGTGGATTGAAATCGTGTTGTCGCTTAAGTCATTTACACTGTTGGAGGTCGCTCTCTTCATGAGAGCGTGGATTGAAATAAGATGTCGAGCCGAAAAATCCCGTAAAAGGCCAAGTCGCTCTCTTCATGAGAGCGTGGATTGAAATTTTACTACTCTTTTTGTGATAAAGAGCGGTGGACGGTCGCTCTCTTCATGAGAGCGTGGATTGAAATTGTCGAATTAATTGAATCTCATAAATCAAAAGCGGTCGCTCTCTTCATGAGAGCGTGGATTGAAATGATTCGGAAAAGGAAGCACAATTTTATATCCGATGTCGCTCTCTTCATGAGAGCGTGGATTGAAATAGAAAACATAAACAATGGCTTCGGTGAAGACCAGTCGCTCTCTTCATGAGAGCGTGGATTGAAATAAGCCAGTCAGATGACGCCCAAACGTCTTTAAACTGTCGCTCTCTTCATGAGAGCGTGGATTGAAATTTGCACGCCATTGCCGTTTGCCCCTAAGACCAAATGTCACTCTCTTCATGAGAGCGTGGATTGAAATTTTATAACTATTGTAGATTAATTTTATATTCTTCGTCGCTCTCTTCATGAGAGCGTGGATTGAAATTTTTGCCATATTTAAACATCTCCTATATATTGTTGTCGCTCTCTTCATGAGAGCGTGGATTGAAATACTCTTTACAATGACTAGTCGCCCCACAATAGGTGTCGCTCTCTTCATGAGAGCGTGGATTGAAATGCTATCCCTTTACGAACCTGGCAAGATTGGGAGGTCGCTCTCTTCATGAGAGCGTGGATTGAAATGAAAATGTTCGCTTGCAAGAAATAAAACCTTATAGTCGCTCTCTTCATGAGAGCGTGGATTGAAATAAATCGTATGTTTAAATAGTTTTCTCTTGGGTCAATGTCGCTCTCTTCATGAGAGCGTGGATTGAAATTATGGTAGGCACAGGAATAATGGGAATTATTACTGTCGCTCTCTTCATGAGAGCGTGGATTGAAATAACATTTTCTGTGCCTTATTTTTTGCTTGATTCGAGTCGCTCTCTTCATGAGAGCGTGGATTGAAATATCGGATGTATAAACCACATAAACTAATGGTAGATGTCGCTCTCTTCATGAGAGCGTGGATTGAAATTAAAAAACTCTTGAAATAGGAGTCACGGTAAGGGGGTCGCTCTCTTCATGAGAGCGTGGATTGAAATTTAGCATCCTCATAAAACTGGAGCCAAGCTCGTGTTGTCGCTCTCTTCATGAGAGCGTGGATTGAAATATCCAAGCGTCCTAACGCCATACCTTGCCGTTTGAGTCGCTCTCTTCATGAGAGCGTGGATTGAAATAAATCGTATGTTTAAATAGTTTTCTCTTGGGTCAATGTCGCTCTCTTCATGAGAGCGTGGATTGAAATTATGGTAGGCACAGGAATAATGGGAATTATTACTGTCGCTCTCTTCATGAGAGCGTGGATTGAAATAACATTTTCTGTGCCTTATTTTTTGCTTGATTCGAGTCGCTCTCTTCATGAGAGCGTGGATTGAAATAATATCATTTACACGTTGTTGGATTTGTTCTTTAAGTCGCTCTCTTCATAAGAGCGTGGATTGAAATAAACTAGATAATCCTAGTGACAGTAGGTCCAATATGGTCACTCTTTTCATAAAAGTAAATGTAAAATTTATTGAGGTTCCCTAACTAATGAATAAAAAAACCGTACTTTTTGTAACCAGATTGATGAGCGCTAACGACAAAGGTAGTTTCCTATGGATTCTATCAGAGTCTGGTGGGAAGAACCTTTTTATATTATAACATTACCAGATAATTCAAAATCATAGAATAAAGACAGACAGTAAAACGCCAATTGGTTCTCTGTTTAGTAGGGTGAGGTTTATGTTCCTGTTTTTTCGGATAAAGTTTTCCGATTCCTTTATCCATGATTGGATTCTCGTAGAAAGAATTCCTGATCTATTATCCATCTTTTTATTTTCGGATAAGGGAATGCCAAACTTTTATTCGTTATCAGCTATTTAAGAGCGTTTAACCGCTATTTTTCCTATTTTCGGATAAAGTTTTTCGATTCCTTTATCCATGATTGGATTCTCGTAGAAGGAATTCCTGATCTATTATCCATCTTTTTGTTTTCGGACAAGGGAATGTCGGACTTTTATCTGTCATTTGTTTGTCCACTAGGAAATCAAATAACTGTTTACTCCTTGTCTTTGCCGCATAGTTTTGAGCTGTCTGATATTTATAGCTTACGGGGGCGCGGATTGAAATAGGTTTTCCAACTGGATCATTATCAGCTTTTTTTGTCATCCTTTTCAGGAGCGAAATGCGTTGTTATTCTATGTTCAAATTGTGTCATTTTGAATCCTTCCTTTATAGATTGTGTGTAGTCTACAGTTCTATAAAGGATTTCGTAATGGCGTTTTTTTATGCTTGTGATTGGTTAAAGATATAATGAAAGCTGGAAAAAATTTTTGAATTTTCAAGCAAAAAAGTAAAAATCTGGTATAATATATTTTAAATAACGCTTACAATTGATTGCCAGCTAGGATTAGAGATTAAATAATCAAGGCCAAAGAAATAAGTTTGCTATTTGGACATTGAAACACAAAAATTATGCAGAGAGAAGGGTGAAGTATTGTATGCACACTATGACAAACAAACTGGAAACACTCAATCCTTAGATGTTCATTTATTCAACGTAGCTCAAAGCGCGGCAGAGGAAGCTAAAGAGATCGGTCAACAAGATGTGGCATTTCTTTGCGGACTTTTTCACGATTTAGGCAAGGCTGATCCAAAATTCCAGGATAAAATCATTCATCAACGACAAACACATGTAGATCATTCGACTGCCGGGGCAAAGTTTTTATTAGAAAAAATGGGACAAATTCTACAAAAACAGGTAATAGATAAAGAGAAAATGGAATATTGTGAACCCTTTATTGAGACGGTTTGCTATGTTATTTCCGCGCACCATGGGTTATTTGATATCCCATTAAAAGAAAATTCGGATTTTACACAGGATGACAAAATAGGTAAGTTATTCAAGAGAATTTCAAACAACTTGGATAAGCATTATAATTTTGAGACAGTTGTGCTGGGCTTTGCCTCAGAGTTGGAAAAACAATTAAAAAAAGAAAATCAAATGACACTTGAGCAATTGATCTTAAAAGCATTTAATAATTTTTTGTCACTTTGGCAAAAATTAAACCCTCAAGATGATTCAGAAAGAGATTTTTATACCACATTAATCGTGCGTTTATATCTATCTTTACTTAAGAATGCAGATATTCTTGATACGATTAATGCTTATACCAATATCATCGAACCTATGTCGGCACATACATATAGCAAACTTTCTACTCACTATGTAGAGTCTATCGAATGGGTATATGAAAATTATCAAAATCCGACGACAGAAATTAATAAAATTCGTACATCTATCGCTAATGAGGCTAAAAAACGTGGTTCGAAAGATTCATCGGGCATCTATCGCTTGAATTTACCAACAGGCGCTGGAAAAACGCAGCTGAGCATGCGTTATGGGTTTCATCAAATGAACAAACAAGGTAAGCACCGTTTTATTTATATCGCTCCTTATCTATCCGTCCTCGAACAAAATGCAGCGGAAATTGAAAAAGTTGTTGGAACAGAGGGCATTTTGGAACATCATTCAAATGTGGTAGATACAGAGAGCAAAGAAGATGTAGATGGTGATGAAAAAGCGACTGCTTACAAAGACTATTTGATTGATACTTGGGATAGCCCAATCGTTCTCAGTACAATGGTTCAATTATTTCAAACATTTTTTAAAGTGAAGTCAGGCAATATTCGGCGCTTTGCTCACTTGATTAATAGTACGCTTATCCTCGACGAAGTCCAGTCTCTACCTCTGGAAGTAACCACTTTGTTTAATCTAACGATGAATTTTTTAAGTAGGATTATGAAAGTCAATGTCGTACTTTGCACAGCGACACAGCCCGTTTATGACTCTAGTGGGATCGATCATCGTATATTGTATGGTGGGTTAAAAAACGAGCCGGCGGATATTATTAACTTGAATGAACAACAGCGACAAGTTTTTGAACGAACAGAAGTTTATAAGTTTAATGAAGATAATGAAATAGCAAATATTGAAGATATTGCAGATGAAATTGCCAAGCATGAAGATGACTCAATTTTAATCATTTTAAATACTAAAGCAGCCGTTAAATATTTATATGACTTGGTTAAAGATCGAGATCCACGGCGGTGTTATCATCTATCAACTAATATGTGCGCTAAACATCGCTTGGATATTATTAAGAATATTAAGGACGAGATTTGTCGAAAAGAGCCAATTATTTGCATCAGTACACAATTAATTGAAGCAGGCGTGGATTTGGATTTTAATCGAGTGATTCGTTCTTATGCAGGAATTGATTCAATCGTTCAAGCAAGCGGTCGCTGTAATCGTGAGGGGGATAGAGACAAAGGAATTGTACAATTAGTTGATGTAAATAATGACCAAGAAAATTTATCTTATTTGAAATCAATAAAAGTTAAAAAAAGAGTGACAGAACAAATTATTGAAGACTTATCTTCACCGGTAAATATTGAGCAATTAAATGATGAATTTTTCGAACGTTACTTTGCAGATAGTAAAAAGGAAGATCTTGACTATCCTTTGGGAAAAGATGAACCTACTGTCTATGGTCTGTTATCTACAAACGAGAGTCATAACGTAGAATATGTGTCATTGAAACAATCCTTTAAAGAAGCAGGCATAAAAATGGACTTGATTCAAGATCATTCTAAGGGAGTCATTGTTTATTATGATGCAGATGAGAAATGCGTGCCGCTGATTGAAAATTTGATTGAAACAATTGATCTATTTCAAACTGAATATAATATAGATGATTTAAAAAGAGTAAAAAACTTATTAAACCAGTTGCAACCTTATACGATAAATATGCGGGTTTCCGATGAAAAGCAGAATGCTCTGATGAGCTACATGGACGGAGAAATTCTGATTTTACAGCAAAATTTTTATGATAATGAAGTTGGTATGATGGAGAATATGAATGAGTTTATACTATAGAAAATTCTATAGTATAAACGTCATTAAATGTAATATAATTTCAATCCACATAGTTTACTATGATGAAAAAATTATACCATAAAAAGGTTGCTGTAAAAAATGTATTCACAGTTGTTGATTATTTTTTTATATTAAATATAATATAGAAGATAATAAAAAACGGTTAATGCAAAAGAATTTTTAATGAAATTAAGAGTAGGTTTTTTGTTAGAAATTTAACGTTTAAATTCTTTATACGTTACCGAAAAAACTAATTTTTAGTCTTTTCGAAATTTTTATGAAGTTTACTTTATTTCTATGTTAAAAGGAAGGTGGATAAAATGTTTAAATCACGAGAATTTTTCGTGAAGTTAAAAGGGAATTATGCTCTTTTTACTAATCCTTCAACGAAAGGAGGCGGTGAAAAAGCAACTTACACTTTACCAACTAAACAAGCATTGCAAGGTTGCGTAGATAGTTTGTATTTTAAGCCAACATTTAGAAATGTCATTACTGAAGTGAAAGTGATAAATCAAATCCAAACTGAAGTAATTGGGACTAGGGCTTTGCTGGGAAGCGGGAAAGTAAATACGGCAGATCTTAACTATGTTTCATATCTTACTAACGTAGAATATTTGGTGCGTTTTTACATGACATGGAATGAAGAACGTCCTGATTTAATCAACGATCGGAATCAAAAAAAGCACGAAGCTATTATGGAACGCTCGATTAAAAAAGGAGGTCGTCGTGATATTTTTCTGGGGACCAGAGAATGTGTAGCTACAGCAGAGTATCTTACCCGGGAAGAATATGAACAAGCAGAAAGTGAGTACGACGGAAAAATTCTTTCAATGGGGATTATGTTTCAAGAATTTGAATATCCTACAGAAGATAATCAGCCTCTAAAAAGCTATTTTGCAGATGTGGTAATGAAAGATGGTGTGATTCAATTTAAAAAGAAAGAAAATTGCGAAATTGTAAACACACTATCAACCTATAATTTTAAGAATCAACAAGAAATCAAATCAGTTGATAAAGAATTAGAAGAATATGACGAAATGGAAACGAGGTGAGGAGAATGGATTTTTTAACGGCTTTGCTACAAGCGTATGACACGAGCACAGAACAAGGATTGGTAGACAAGCAAGAGGGAAACAATACTATTCTTTTACCTTTATATCACACGAATATGAAATCGCGCGGCAACGATATTATTCAAATTTATTTAACGAAGCAAGGAAAATTATCACAGGCAGAGTTTTTGCCTGAAAAAGAGATGACTATTTTTCCAGTTACTAGTGATTCGATCGCACGTTCTGGAAAAAATCCGCCAAGTCATCCCTTAGTAGATAAAATAAGTTATATTGCTGCAGAAGACAAAGATTTGCATCAGTTATATCTCAATGAATTCAATCGTTGGTATCAAGAAGTAACTGATACAAAAGTGAAAGAGTTTTTGACGATTATTAAACAATTCATTAGTAAAGAATATTTTCTCGATGAAATTTTAGATAAATTATACGGAAAAGAAAACTATACTCGCAACCAATTAGAAGTTCATTATACTGAGGGCAAAAAAAGTAAAAAAGCGGACTTAACTAAGGTCTTTCTAACTTTTGCGATCAACGACTTTAGTGGTTATCAGACAATAAGTGTGACTAATTTTGTGAAATTACATGAAAATTATATTCGGTATGTGGAAGCACAAGATAGCCCCAGAGGCATTTGTAATATTAGTGGTGAAGAGCAACAATTAACAACTAAACACCGCGGGCTGCTTGGTAATGCGAAGTTAGTTTCTGTAAGCAATAATAAAGAAACTTATCAAGGCCGCTTCAAAAATGGAACAGATATTATCCAAATAGGCTATAAAACATCTGAAAAAGTTCATTTGATGTTGAAATATCTACTTGAAAATCAAAATAGCCGGCGCTGGTTAGGCGGACAACAGTATTTAGTGAATTGGTTTAGCGATGATATCGCAAATGACAGTCAGTTTGATATTTCTGTTCCAAGTATTGTACCTTTTCCAACTAATCAATCAACGAAGCCTAAGGTCGTTTCTTTAGCAAATAAAGAGGTGGGACGATCGTTTATTCTTGGAGAGCAAAAATTTAGCAAAGATGCCAACTATTATGCAGCAATTATTGATAAAGCGAGCAATGGTCGTATCTCATTAAAATTTTTCCGGGATTTACAAGCTTCACAATTATTAAGAAACTTGCAGAAATGGCAAATAAGGTATTCGTGGGAACGTTATAGTGTACAAGATGAAAAAATACATCCAACAACGCCTTCTCTATGGCAATTTTTGCAAACGGCTTATGGGGTAGAACGTAACGGTCGGCTTGAGGTGGATAATGATAATTTTAAAAAAGACCAATTTCAAAAACTGGTGGTTAGCTTGATCGATGGTCGTCTACTTCCAGCAAATATTTCTACTGCTTTGAAAGCCAACATTCGGAAACGTATGAATTACGAGAAAACATGGTTACAAATACAATTTACAACATTAGCAGTTTTTAGTCATAAAAATGGAGAGGAGCAATTACCAGTGTTAGATAGAGAAAATACCGATCGTTCATATCTCTATGGACGGTTACTGGCAGTATTAGATCGGACAGAAGGAGCAACTTATAATCGGTCGGAGCCTGATAAACAACGTGTAACTAATGCACAAAAGTTTTGGACTTCTTATACCAACCATCCGGCGAAGACTATGCAAACGTTAATTGAGAAAACAAAAAGTTATGAAAAAGCGTTAAGAAGCGCTAATCCAGGGCTTTTATTTAAATTAAACAAGGAAAAACAAGAGATTATAAATATACTAAATGATCATTACTTAAATTCAGCGGATATCAATAAAGCGCTCGATTTTCATTTTATTTTTGGTTACTATGCGGAAACACAATTTTTATTTACTAAAACTGAAAGTGAGGAAGTAGAAAATGTTAACGAATAAAGTAGATTTTATCGCAACAATTGAAGTACAGAATGCTAATCCAAATGGAGATCCACTCGCTGGTAATATGCCAAGAACTGATTCAAACGGTCACGGATTAATTAGCGATGTAGCAATCAAACGTAAAATTCGCAACCGGATGCAAGATCAAGGAAATGAAATTTTTGTAAAATCAAGAGATCATGCGGATGATGGGTTTAATTCACTGCAAAAAAGATTTGAAAATGAATTTAACAAAGAGCCAGATGAAGAAGTGGAGAAAAGGTCAAATGAAAAGTGGTTAGATGTTCGTTCTTTTGGCCAAGTGATCACTTATCAAAACAGATCAATTGGTATTCGTGGCCCTGTCTCTGTTTCCATGGCCAAATCCTTAGATCCTATTGAAATTACAAGCATGCAAATTACCCGTAGTGCAAATAGTATGGAGCCTAAAGCAGGTTCTAGTCGTTCTTCTGATACCATGGGGACCAAACATTTTGTGGAGTATGGCGTCTATGTTGTTTATGGTTCGGCAAACGTCTTCTTCTCAGAAAAAACTGGATTTAATGAAGACGATTTGGCTGTCATTAAAGAATCTTTGCTGAGTTTATTTGCTAATGATGTATCCTCAGCTCGTCCAGAAGGTTCAATGGCAATAAAAGAGCTTTTTTGGTTTACACATTCTAATAAATTAGGAAATGTTTCTAGCGCAAAAATTCATGATCTACTTGAATATGATGTTTCTTCGGAACACGAAAATTATGAAGATTACCAAATTGGACTTAATCAAGAAAAATTAGCTGAGTATAAAGACAAAGGATTGCAAGTAGAAATTATTGAAGGGCTGTAACCATGAGTTACGTAGAAGATGAATACTTGATGCTATCAGGTATTCAACACTATTATTTTTGTAAACGACAGTGGGGCCTGATTCATATTGATCAGCAGTGGGCGGAGAATAGTTATACTGCGGAAGGACAGCAATTACACAAAAAAGCAGATGATCCCTATATTAAGGAAAAAAGGAAAGATATGTTTATTTCACGGGCTATTCATGTTTCTTCAAGTTCTTTAGGTTTATCAGGAATCTTAGATGTGGTTGAGTTTTATAAAGACAAAAATGGTATCTCCTTTCAAGGGAAAAAAGGAAAATGGCAGCCATATATTGTTGAATATAAACGAGGACAGCCCAAAAAAGACAAACGAGATGTGATTCAGCTAGTTGCAGAAGTGATGTGTTTGGAAGAAACGTTGGATTGCCAGATTTCAAATAGTTACCTCTTTTATCATAGTGTGAATAAGAAAATTAAAATAGATATCACAAAAGAATTACGCGATTTAGTTCATGATTTTTCTGCTAAAATGCATTTTTATTATCAACATAAAAAAGTACCTGATGCAGAATTTTTTAAAAATTGTCGATTATGTTCACTATATGATATTTGCATGCCGAGAATGAACAAGAGGCCTAAAAATATTGATAACTACATTGAAAATGCTATTTATAGTGAGGCGGATGTATGCGAAAATTATTAAATACATTATATATTACCCAAGAAGATTACTACTTATCACGTGAACGAGATAATATTGTCATAAAGCAAGATGGTAAAATAGTCAACCGATTTCCTTACCGGATTATAGAAAATATTATTTGTTTTTCATACCTAGGTACCTCTCCTTCACTTGTTCAACTATGTAATGAAAATAATATAAGTTTGTCCTTTTTAACACCAACTGGTAAATTTTGTGGGCGCTTTGTTGGTATGACAAATGGTAACGTCTTATTACGACGTGAGCAATATAGAATTGCAGATGATGATATACGATCCATTGAATATGCTAAAAGAAGCTTGCTTGCTAAAATTTCTAGCTCGAGAAAGTATGTGTTACGATTTAAACGTGATCATAGTGGAAAAATAGATGAATCTTTATTTAATAACGTCGACAAAGAGTTATTAAAAAGTATTGAGTTAATAAAACAAGTAAAAGACAAAGATAGTTTAAGAGGAATTGAAGGGAATGCAGCTAATACTTATTTTAGAGTTTTTAATGATTTTGTATTAGTTAATAAAGATGTATTCCAGTTTAATGGACGAACAAAGCGACCGCCTCTAGACTGTGTCAATGCTATGCTTTCGTTTGGTTATAGCTTGTTAACAAATGAGTGTCAGTCTGCTTTAGAAACGGTTGGTTTAGATAGCTATGTTGGCTTTTTCCATACTGATCGTCCTGGAAGAGCGAGTATGGCTTTGGACTTGGTTGAAGAGTTTCGAAGCTATATTGTCGATCGTTTTGTTTTTTCTTTAATAAATAAGAAACAAGTGTCTAATAAACATTTTGACATAAAAGAGAACGGTAGCGTTTTTTTGAATGATAAAGGAAGAAGTATTTTTATTAAAGAATGGCAAAATCGTAAGCATACGGAAGTGGTGCATCCATTTATTAATGAAAAAGTAAAATTAATGTTGTTACCCTATGTCCAAGCGCAATTAATGGCAAAAGCTATTCGAGACGATTTACCAAGTTATCCACCTTTTATGGCGTAAGGAGAGCAAGCCCATGATGATTTTAGTCACTTATGATGTAAATACAGAGACGAAACAAGGAAGAAAACGTCTGAGACATGTTGCAAACTTGTGTGTTGATTATGGACAACGAGTGCAAAATTCTGTTTTTGAATGTTCGGTTGTTCCAGCAGAATTTGTTGAATTAAAAGGAAAATTAGCTGATATTATTAATCCGGAGCTTGACAGTATTCGGTTTTATTTGTTAGGAAAGAATTGGCAAAATAGAGTAGAACAAATGGGAAATAATGATAGCTATGATCCGGATAAAGATGTTTTGCTATTATAATATATAGTTTTGCGCGAGCCGAGGTCGCACATAAAATACTAAGTTGGTTCGCGCAAAATTGGTACTATTTTATGAAAATTACTCATTTTTTCCGATTTATTAGGTGATTTTCTAAACCGAAAGTAGTACAAAGCCGTGTATTTTCCGCGGTCGCTCTCTTCATGAGAGCGTGGATTGAAATATCCATTGATCTTTATGCTATGTCATCTGTGGGTTGTCGCTCTCTTCATGAGAGCGTGGATTGAAATGATCTCTTTCATCCGTTTATCTATCTCAGATTTTGTCGCTCTCTTCATGAGAGCGTGGATTGAAATGATAACACCTTTACTTGTGGGGTTAACCCACTTTCCGTCGCTCTCTTCATGAGAGCGTGGATTGAAATTCTGTCTTCCATCACGTTATTCAAAGCTCCTTGTGTCGCTCTCTTCATGAGAGCGTGGATTGAAATACCAGTTCAGCGTGCTGTCCCTCAACCTTAAATTGTCGCTCTCTTCATGAGAGCGTGGATTGAAATATAAATTTGTTGGCCATATTATGATTCATGTCTATGTCGCTCTCTTCATGAGAGCGTGGATTGAAATGATATAGACAGTAAATGGAATCAGTGCGATTCTGCGGTCGCTCTCTTCATGAGAGCGTGGATTGAAATAGTTTCTGTGCTTTCAGGGATTTTATCTAAACCACGTCGCTCTCTTCATGAGAGCGTGGATTGAAATCCGACGAAAGGGGATCAATAATGACACGAGCAGAAGTCGCTCTCTTCATGAGAGCGTGGATTGAAATTGTGTTTAAAATTTTGAAATTGGAATGTGTCACATCGTCGCTCTCTTCATGAGAGCGTGGATTGAAATCCTTTGAAATTGGGATCATTAGCTAAAATCGTTTCGTCGCTCTCTTCATGAGAGCGTGGATTGAAATATTCCATTTGAAGATTAACGTTCCTGTAGGACTTGTCGCTCTCTTCATGAGAGCGTGGATTGAAATACTCGTAAACCTGCATTGCGCAAGCCAATTTTAGGTCGCTCTCTTCATGAGAGCGAGGATTGAAATAACATATTGTATGATAATCAAATATGTGTTGTTTTAGACATTAGCGTTTAATTATCGAACTAATCAGTTTTTCTTAAAAATAAAACATAAGTGTAAAATTTATTAAGGTTCACTAACGGATGGACAAAAAACGCACTTTTGCAGCTAGTTTGACAGACACTAATGCCAGAGATAGTTATTTATGGGGTCCAACAAGCTTTAGCGGAAAGAAAAAAATTATGACTGAGGAGAAAATGAACGAAATGCTCTCTATTCTTGACTTATCAGGGATTGAATTGGGAATTTATTACCTACCTTTTCGAACATAGGAAACCAACTGGCAGCACATCAAACGAAGTTTTACTTCTCTTGTTATGATTTTGATCTATCTGGCACAAATGCGATAAAAATAAATCTCCTCTTTTGCGTCTATTGAACATTCCTAGTATAATAACTATGTTTTTGACAGGAATATTCAGAGGTTTAAACAGAACGTACGAGATAGGAGAATATACATAATGACTAATAATTTTTGGGCAGAGTTACCAAAGCCTTTTTTTGTTTTAGCACCCATGGAAGATGTGACGGATGTGGTTTTTCGGCATGTCATTAAAGAAGCTGGCGCACCAGACGTTTACTTTACTGAATTTACGAATTCAGATAGTTATTGCCATCCTGATGGCAAACAAAGTGTGCGTGGGCGTTTAACTTTTACAGAAGATGAACAGCCAATCGTAGCCCATATTTGGGGAGATAAACCAGAATATTTCCGTGAAATGAGTATCGGATTGGCAGAAATGGGCTTTAGTGGCGTTGATATTAATATGGGCTGTCCGGTCCGTAATGTAGTAAGACGCGGTAAAGGAAGCGGGCTGATCTTACGGCCAGAAGTAGCAACAGAGCTGATTGAAGCTGCCAAAACGGGTGGATTACCGGTTAGTGTTAAAACCCGTATTGGTTACGAGAAAATGACAGAAATGGAAGATTGGATTACCCACATATTAAAACAAGATATTGCGAATTTATCGATTCATTTGCGAACACGTAAAGAAATGAGTCGGTTTGATGCGCATTGGGATGTGATTCCGAAAATCGTAGCCATCCGTGATCGGATTGCGCCACAAACCTTGATTACGATTAATGGCGATATCCCTGACCGTCAAACTGGATTAGAACTAGTGGAACAATATGGTGTTGATGGGGTTATGATTGGGCGTGGAGTTTTTAATAATCCTTATGCTTTTGAAAAGCAACCAGAAGAGCATAGCGTGCAAGAATTAATCGATTTATTCCGATTACAACTTGATTTGCAAGATCAATATAGCGAGTCGGTCCCTCGTCCGATTGCTGGATTACGTCGTTTCTTTAAAATTTATATCAAAGGCTTTCCAGGCGCCAGTGAATTGCGGGCACAATTAATGGAAACAGAATCGACAGATGAAGTTCGCGAACTTCTCGCTAATTTTTTCCAAGATACAGCAATTGAGTGATGACATACAAAGAATTTGGACACTTCCATTTGGGAGTGTCTTTTTTGTTGCTAAACATGGATAAAGAAACGAGAAAGTATTCGCCGAAAATTTTAACAATAAAATGTTAACTACTTTTGCCCCAAAATTTTGAATTGTTTGACACTTTACTCATGACTTTGTCTCACTCTAATGCTACAATAGCGGACAAACCAAGCGTAGTTAGGAGGAAACGATATTGAGTGTGAAGTTTAAAGCCCTTTTAAGCTTACCTTCTTTAAGAGAGGCAGAAGTTGTGGCAGGAGAAGCTGGATTAGAAAAGCAAGTGACCTCGATTTCTGTGCTTGAGCAATCAAATGTTACGAAATTAAATAAGGGATTGTTCAATCAAGCGGATCAATATGGCAGCGAAGTTGTGATTAGCGGCTTGATGACAATTAGTCATGACGTAGATGCGCAAGTACAAACGATTAAACATTTACATCATGAAGGAGAGATTGGCTTAATTCTTTATTATGTCGGCGTCTTTATCCCAGAAGTGGATCAGCGCTTGATTGAAATATGCAATGAATTAAATTTTCCACTCATTGTTATGCCAAAAGGAGAGCCTTCTTTACGTTACAGTGAAGTCATTTATGAGGTAATTGAAGTAATTGTAAGACAAGAAATGGAAGATGCGAGTTTCTCCAAGCAAATGCTTGAACAAATTTCGAAACTTCCTACTAGTCAACGCAATGCAGATACGATGTTGAAAATGTTAACCGATCGCACGCGGAGTTCTATTGTGTTGACGGATATAAGAGATCAAATTCTTAATACAGAAACTTGGCCGCGGATCAATACTCTTGATTTGGTGTATATGATAAGCCAAACAACAAATTCTGACATTCAAGAAGTAGAAGAAGTTTCTATCGTTAAACGACCGATTTATCACAATGGCATGGAAGCTATGCAGCTTTATATGTTTAAAGAAAATCAGCCGCTGACTGAAAATATGGTGAAACAAACCGCTGAAGTCGTACAAATTTTTATGAATTTGTGGGGACAAAACCATGAAATTGTTAACACACAAGAACTGGTAAAAGCGATTTTGCATGATGAAAGCGTGAAGATGCGTCGTTTAGGCGCTATTTTGCATATAGATGTGGGAAGTATTTCTAATGTATGGTTTATTCATGTAGCCAAACCAGCTTTGCGTAATGAGGTAATGGAATGGTTAAAAGAGGAGCTATCTTTACGTTTCAATGTTTTGTTGGTTGAACTATTTGGCCCGACAATTGCGGTATTTATGGATGCGGGTAAGATGCATGAAAATATTGAAACAATAGCGTTTGAGGTTTCTCATCACTTACAAAAGGAAAAAGTTAAGCATACAATCGTTCAGTATTTGGGAATGAATACGACAACTGATGTGCAAGCCGCTTATATTAAAATGGAAGAGCATCTAGCACAGGTAGAACTTTTGTATCCTCAACAAGTGATATTTACCCAGCTACATTTTCAATTTGCAACAGAGTGTGAAAAGATAATTGTTGAAGGGGAAAGGTCAATTCGTCAGGCACTAGTGCCACTGCAGCCTTTAATGCAACATGAAGAATTGTTGGATACATTAGCGATCTTTCTATTGGATGCTGAAAATCATTATGCAAAAGCAGGGGAATTATTATTTGTGCATATGAATACGATCAAATATCGAATAAAAAGAATTAATGAAATCGTACATTATTCTGTGACTAAACTCCCTGAAAGTTTAACTTATTACCGTGCGATAGCGATCTGGCGTTTATTAAAAAACACAGAAAAAGGGTAAAAGCAAAAGAGGTATTTTTGTCAAAATCGACAAAATATCTCTTTTTTCTTTTAAGTTTAGGATAAATACAAAGAGACGTTATTTCCGTATAATAGCAGGTATTCTCGAAAAAATAGTTCGAGGGAAAACGGGGAGGGATTTTTTTATGAAAGATGGAAAAACAGAACAGTCTTGGCAAAGTCTAGCGTTTATCTGGATTGGTTCAATGATCAGTGTGCCAGGATTATTACTTGGCGGCACGTTAATTGCCGGTATGTCATTTTGGACCGCTGTTTTAACAGCCTTAGTAGGTTATGGCATCATTGTTATCGGCATGATTTTCCAAGGCATTCAAAGTTCGGATTTAAGACGGCCAACCGTACAAGTTGCCTCCCAAGTTTTTGGTGAACAAGGCGCCAAAAAAGTTATTGCTATTATTTTAGCTATTTCTTGTCTAGGTTGGTTTGGTCTACAAGCAAACGTAGCTGGTGTAGCATTCTCGCAATTTTTAGCATTATATAATTTCACATTACCGGTATGGATTTCCAGCTTATTTTGGGGGATCGTAATGTTGTTATCAGCTATTTTTGGTATTAAGTTGCTTAGTTGGTTGAATTATATTGCTGTTCCTTTTCTATTAGTTGTTATTTTTTACGCTATCGTTGTATCTGTTTCCGGTGGGGGGTGGACAGCTATTACTAACTATCAACCCGACACACATATGCCTTTTCTCACGGGTGTCTCTGTTACGATTGGTTCTTTTGCATTAGGAGCGATTATTGCAGGTGATTACTCGCAATACGTTAGAAAGCGCTCGGGAGTTGCTAAGGCTTCATTCATTGGTGTTTTACCTGCAGGTCTTTTGATGATCGCAGCGGGTGCCATATTTGGTGTTACTTCAGATACGGCAGATATTATTTCGGTATTTACTCAACTGGGTTTTCCTGTGATTGGTGTGATCGCTATGCTTTTGGCTACTTGGACAACCAACGCGGTGAATGCTTTTTCCGGTGGGATTGCGATTGTGAATGTTTTTAATGTGTCAAAAGAAAAAGAAACGATTGCAGTAGCTGTTGCTGGTGGGATAGGAACGGTTCTTGCTGCGATTGGTATTTTAGATTATTTTGTTCCAATTATGAATGTATTATCTGCAATGATTCCGCCTGTTGCAGGCGTGATGATCGCTTCTTATTGGATTATTCAAAAGGGAGACCCTGCTAGCTGGCAAAAAGTTCCTAATTTTAATTGGTTAGGTGTGCTTTCTTGGTTTATTGGTGCTGCAATTGCTGCCTTGCCAGTTATTTTAGAATTTTTCCCTAATGCACCCCAATTAATCAATCAACCACTGATCGGCGTTGTCATTTCATTTGCTATCTATTATATAGGGTACAAATTTACAGATAAAAAAGCGGTGAGAGAAAATATAGATGATTGAGCAATATAAACTTAAAAGTAATGGAGGAAAAGTTATGCATAAGATCGATGCTGAAGCAATTGAAAATATTGCGGTTGGCGCAGCACTGCTAGGAACAGGAGGTGGCGGTGATCCGTATATCGGCAAAATGATGGCTCTTTCAGCGATTAACGAATACGGGCCTGCTACTTTAATTTCTCCTGAGGAAGTCGACGAAAATGCAATGTATGCACCCGCTGCTATGATGGGTGCTCCTAGCGTTTTGGTGGAAAAATTTCCTAAAGGCGACGAATTTGTCCGCGTGTTTCAAAAATTGGAAAAATATCTAGGTAAAGAAATTAAAGGTGTTTTTCCGATGGAAGCTGGCGGGGTGAATTCAATGATTCCTATCATTGTAGCAGCTCAGTTAGGATTACCTTTGATTGACTGTGATGGGATGGGCCGTGCTTTTCCTGAGCTTCAAATGGTGACTTTTCATTTAAATGGTGCCTCGTCTACGCCCATGGCAATCACGGATGAAAAAGGGAATATTGGTATTATTGAAACAGTTGATAATGTCTGGGCTGAACGACTAGCACGGACGGCTACGGTTGAAATGGGAGCGAGTACTTTGATTAGTAACTATCCTTCCTCAGGGACAGAACTCAAACGATCTGGGATAGCCGGTATTGTTTCTCTTTCAGAAAAGTTGGGACGTATTATTCGTTCTAAAGAACTGGACAATCAAGTGAAATTACAAAAAGTATTGGATATTACGGGCGGCTTTGATTTATTCACAGGAAAAATTGTCGATGTGTTGAGAGGTACAAAAGGCGGCTTTAATCGAGGCAAAGTGATTATCGAAGGTTTGGCTGATTATTCTGGAGAAGAAGTGGATGTCTATATCCAAAATGAAAATTTGATCGCCTTAAAAAATCAACAACCTTTAGTGTTAACGCCGGATCTGATCTGCTTAGTCGATCTAGAAACTTTAACACCTGTTACCACAGAAAGCTTAAAATATGGCAAACGTGTGCGTTTACTTGCCTTGCCATGTAATGAACAATGGCGTAGTTCTAAAGGAATTGAAACCGTGGGGCCACGTTATTTCGGTTATGAATATGATTATGTCCCTGTGGAAGAATTAGTGCGAAAGGAGCGAGGCCAATAATGGAATATAAAATCGGAATTGATGTCGGCGGAACGAATACCGATGCTGTTATTTTAGATGAAAACTTAAAACTGATTCACAGTGTTAAGTATCCTACAACCGAAGACATTGAAAGTGGTATTTTTCAAGCATTGCATTTAGTGCTCAAAGAATCAAAGATTAATAAAAATGCGGTAACTCATGCTATGCTGGGGACAACTCAATGTACAAATGCTATTGTAGAACGAAAAAAATTAGCTAAAGTAGGTGTGCTTCGTTTAGGTTATCCGGCAACAGCTTCAGTCGCTCCTTTTACTGCTTGGCCTGATGAAATCGTACAACAACTGTCTCAGACCTACGCTTTTGCCCATGGTGGTTATGAATTTGACGGAAGAGATCTTTCCACTTTTGATGAACAAGAAATCCGTGATATTTTAACGAGTTGGAAAGGAAAAATTGAGTCGATTGCTGTGATCGGTGTATTTTCTTCTTTGAAAAATGAACAAGAATTTTATGTACGAGAATTGGCGCAAGAAATATTAGGTGAACAAGTACCTGTTTCTTTATCCTCTACGATTGGGTCTGTGGGTTTGATTGAAAGAGAGAATGCCACCATTTTGAACGCCGCTTTATTTAAAGTCATGCGTGCGACAAGTGATGGTTTTGAAAAGGCTCTGCTACAAGAAGGGGTCACAGATGCTGAAGTTTATTTATGTCAAAATGACGGAACGCTGATGTCGATTGATTACGCACGGGAATTTCCAATTTTAACTATTGCGTGCGGTCCAACTAACAGCATTCGTGGCGCTTCTTATTTAGCTAGTTTAGAAGATGCTATCGTATTGGATGTAGGTGGAACCACTTCTGATATAGGTGTTATCGCCGATGGTTTTCCTCGGGAATCTTCTGTTGCGGTCGACGTTGGTGGCGTTCGTACGAATTTTCGGATGCCTGACATCGTATCGATTGGCTTAGGTGGCGGTTCCATTGTGCGACAAACAGCAGATAACAATGTGACTATTGGCCCAGATAGTGTGGGCTATCAATTGGTAGATAAAGCTATGGTTTTTGGCGGAGATACTTTAACTGCTACTGATATTGCGGTTCGTTTAGGAAAAATTGAGATTGGCGAACCAGAAAATGTGGCCCACATCGATCGTACTTTTGCTGAAAAAGCTTACGTCAAGATTGGCACAATGACAGAAGAAGCGATTGATCGGATGAAAACAAGCGCGGGTGATGTAACCTTGATCCTTGTGGGCGGGGGCAGTGTGATTATCCCGCAAGAGTTAAAGGGCGTAAAAGAGATTTTTCGCGATGAAAAAGGAGCCGTCGCCAATGCTATTGGCGCTTCAATTTCTCAAATTGGAGGGCAATATGAGCAAATTTATATTTACTCACAGATTGCTCGAGAAAAGGCGTTAGAAGATGCTCGAATAAAAGCGGATGAACAAGCAGTAAAAGCTGGAGCGATTAAAGAATCGATTGAACTGGTTGAAGTAGAAGAGATTCCATTGGCTTATCATCCGGATAATGCAACACGACTACGGGTAAAAGTTGTGGGAGATTTAGTACAAAATTAGCTAAATAGTCAAATGAAAGACACTTCTTAAACGGAAGTGTCTTTTTTGATTAGTAACGGATAAAGAAACAGGAAAACATTATCCGTGATTAGAATGACGAATAAAGAAATAAAAAACTTTTATTCGAAAATGCCATAACAGAGAGTAAATAGCTAAAGTTTTATCCGAAAAAGCGGTTGAAACGCTATAAAATACTTTAAAATAGCAAATAACGGATACAAGTTCTGCATTCTTTTATCCGAAAAGAAAATCACGGATAAAGAAATAAAAAACTTTTATCCGAGATAGAAGCTTCGGATAAAAGAAACGAAAAGTATTATCTGAAAAGCTCAATAATAGAATAATGAGTAGAGGATTGTGTGAGTATTTCTCTAGCAATAAAAAGGCACAACCTTCAGGTAATTTCCTAAAGGTTGTGCTTTTTTTTAATCAATCATTTTCGAACGCTTTAAAAGAGAGCTATTCATCATTATGGTTTGATTTTTCTTTTTCAGAATCAATTTTTTGATCGGCTTTATCTAATTGTCTTTTAGCAAAGTCGCGACCGCCAATACCAAAGGCGATAGCAAATGCAACAGCTGCTGCACCCATGATCAATACAAATGCTTGTTGAACGATGGCAGTTGCAAAATTCAATTGTTCTAATGCCATAAATACACCAAAGATGATGAGTGCAAATTTAATGATCGTACCAGCTAAGCCACTTTTAGTCGCTTTGTTAACAGCATTTCCAATAAATTCGCCACCTACAAATACAGCAACTAAAATGATTGCTGCAATAATTAAGTTAGGAATATAAGCGATAATTGCTGCACCTACCATATTTAGAATGTCTAATTGTAGTGCATTCAATGCTTCAACAAAGAACAATAAACCAACAACAAAAGATACGATTTGTCCGGACAATTTTGCTAAGTCAAATGACATATTTGTATTGTCTTCAATGACTTTAGAATATTTGTTGATGCCAGTACCTTTTAGTAAGTCTCGTAATACTTGACCAGAGAACTTAGCAAGGACTAAGCCAACGCCCAGTAGTACTGCTGCAACCACGATGTGTGGGATAGCAGATAAGATCGTATTTAGAACTGAACTAATAGGTTCAGCGATCGTGTTGATATTCAAAGTTTCCAAAGCAATCAAAGCAATAGGAATAATAATTAAGAAATAAACAATTCCACCTAAAGCAGAAGCTAAAGTATCTTTTTTCTCTTCAACTTCATGATCTTCTTTACTTGTACCTAAAAATTTCGCTACATATGAATCGATGTTCGCAGCTACTGACAAGTTATAAACCAAACCACGTACGAAACGAGCAACAACAGTACCAATAACTAAAATAATGATAGCGCCAAAGATATTAGGCAAGTAAGCTAGCGCTGTGTCTAACATTGTTTGGATTGGACGTCCGATTGCAGGTACACCAAAACTTTCAAATATACCTGGTAAGAAGACTAGCCAAACGATGTAATAGACGACTTTGGCTAAGCTATCAATGGCTGAATTGGCGTTTTCTTCTGATTTTGCCATTCCCCATTTTGTGAGTAGCCGACTAAAGCCAATCTTTTTAAGTCCTTTTGCTAAAATGTTTTTCAAGATAGAAGCAACAATCCATGCGACTATCAGTAATACAATCCCAGCAACAATTGCTGGAAGCGATGCTAGTAAATTGTCTAAAGCAGTAATACCAGTATCCATTTTTCCACTCCTTTTTAATGTGTATTATTTGTTGCCTATTTTAATGATAACGTATCAGGAAAAAATGCTCAAAAATTATGCATTCTGCAACTAGGGTTTTTTTAAGTTAAATTCTAGGAAAGAAAAATTGACGTTTAAAAAGGAAACACTGAAAAACGGCTGGTATTTTCAATCAAAATAAATGCGTCACGAGAAAAACATCCCTTTTAACCTAAAAGTGATAAATTGTGCTTTTCTTATTGTACCTGAATGATTTCTAAATTTTTCCAAGGTCCGTTTAAACCTTGGCGTGATCTTTTTTCTAAAAAAACTGTTTCCGTACCTTCTGGGTGTACAAAAAAAACGCACTCTGTGTTATTGTAAAGTCGATAAAAACAACAATTAACACAAAAGGAGTGCGTTCTTATGTCTTTCACTTTACAACAAAAATCGCTCACATTCAATGCCCAAAAAGAAATCTCGGTCGCTAACGATGGGGGAAATTTAACCAATGACGCGGGGATCGTCTTGGTCGCTGAATTTTTAAAACAAATTCATTTTGACCAACTATTAGCCCAATACGTTCATATCCCGGATCCTCGTTGTTTTGTCCGGCATGAATGGTTGGAGGTATTAAAACAATGGCTCTATCAATTGATCGCTGGCTATTCACGAGACCGAGACGCCAATACGCTCCAATATGACCGTCTTTTTCAAGAAGCATTAAAACAAAAACAACTCAGCTCGCAATCCATGATGTCTACCTTGCTTCATACCTTAACCGAAGAAAATGTGGCCCAGCTATCACAGCTAGCCAAAAAGCTGGCGGATTTCGGCATGGATCATCAAAACAGCCAACATTTTGTTCTTGATCTGGATTCGACCTCTTGTACCACTTATGGGCAACAAGAAGAAGCCGAATTTATTTACCATTATGGCATCAATGGCTACCATCCGTTTGTCGCTTTCGAAGGATTAACGGGTTTGGCGTTAGATGTTCGTCATCGTCATGGGAAATCTTATACCTCGACCCATGCCGAAGAATATCTGGTGGAAATGCTGGATCGTTATCAACAACGTTCAGAAGACCCGCTTTTGTTGGTCCGTGGCGACAGCGGTTTTGCCAAACCGGAAATCTATGAACAATGCGAACAACGAGGGGTGCATTATGTAATCAAGCTCAAAAATAATGCCCGTTTGATCGATCAAGCCCAACATCAAGTCCAATATACCAATGGGACGAATTATACGAAGACAGAACAGCAATACTTTAAGATCCATTATCAAGCAAACTCTTGGGATCGACCGCGGACCGTCGCTATGAAAGCCACTAGAAAAGGAGGATACTTCCTTTTTTCAGAATTTCAGTTTGTCGTGACCGATTTCGCTGACCTTTCTCCCCAAACGATTTTCCAGCTTTATCAAAAACGAGGGAATATGGAAAATTTCATCAAAGAAATGAAAACCGGCTTTTTCGCTGATAAAACGGATAGTCATTCCTTTTTAGCAAACAAGGCTCGTTTGGCCCTGAGCTTTATTGCTTATAATATCATCCATTTGATGAAACAGTTGACATTTCCGCAAGCAAAAAAGGCCACAGTGATTGACACGATCCGCTTTCAACTCTTCCATATCGCAGGAAGAGTCACGGAACATGCGCGAAAAATTCAAATTCACCTTTCTAGTACCAACGTTTATAACACGCTTTTTTGGGAAGTCCTTATGCGAATTCAGCGCTTGAATCTTTAACTTATTCTCTTCACTCTTTCCTTATAAAAAGCGTATTTTCCACCTTCTAGGAAGACCTTTATCCTTTTTTAGCGTTCTACAGTAGTTCTTTCCTGTACTTGGCTCAAAATCGACAGTAAAAATAGAAAATAACACGAACAACAACCCTGTTGACCGGCCCGATTAGTTATCCACAAATTTTTAGAAATCATTCAGGTTGTATTTTAAAGAGTGATACAGTATTATTAAAAAATAGGTACAGTTTTTTGAGCATTTTATTTGCTATATTTCTCTTTTAAAGAGACGATAAGAAACTATATAAAATCAAAGGAAATGAAAGGTTGATAAGGATGCGTTATTATGTAATGGAAAGCGATGACATCCGGCGTAATTTAGCAACAGAGGAATATTTGATGGATACGACAGATGTAACAGAACCTTTACTACTGTTATATATTCAAAAACCTTGTATTATTATTGGTCGGAATCAGAACGCTTATGAAGAAATTGATTTAAATTATTTGCGCGAACACCAAATTGTATTAACTCGTCGCGTTTCAGGCGGGGGCGCTGTTTATGATGATTTAGGAAATATTAGTTTTAGTTTCGTGACCAAAAAAGGAGATACCACTTTTGGCGATTATCGAGGCGTAACTACGCCCATTTTAAAAGCGCTACGTAGTATGGGAGCTATAAAGGCAGCAGCAGGTGGCCGGAATGATTTATATATTGGCGATAAGAAATTTTCTGGTAATGCGATGTACAGTAAAAAAGGCCGGACGTATTCCCACGGGACTTTGATGTATGACGTTGATTTAACGGTTTTGGATAAGGTGTTAACGGTTTCTAAAGAAAAAGTAGCTTCCAAAGCTACGCGATCGGTGCCTAAAAGCGTAACAAATGTTAAGCCCTATTTAGATCAACAATTTCAAACAGATACGATCGAAGAATTTCGAGATGAATTAATTTGTCATGTTTATCAGGTAGATAGTCTAGCAGAAATTGCAGACAAAAAATTAGAACTAACCGATGAAGATCGTCGAGGCATTCAAAAATTAGTAGACGAACGTTACGCCAATGATGATTGGGTTTATGGAGCAGCGCCTAATTTTGAATTTAATCAACGGACGCGAGTAGCTGACGTGGGTATTGTCGATGTTCATTTATCTACTGAAAAAGGCAAGATTTCAGCCATTCAATTTTTTGGCGACTTTTTCGGGGTAAAAGATATTGAAGGTCTGGAGAATTTATTAGTAGGAACCGTTTATAAATATGAAATGATCAAAGAAGCCTTGGATACGGTTGATGTTTCAGAGTATATTTTTAATTTTTCCAATCAAGCATTATTAGACTTATTGATGAAATAATCAATACCAGTCACACAGGAGGAAAATATGTATACACTTAATCATGTATTTAAAACTTACCCATCAACTGAAGCGTTAACTGATATTTCTTTTTCTGTTGAAAATGGAGAAATTGTGGGCGTGGTCGGCAAAAGTGGCTCGGGTAAGTCGACGCTATTGCGTTTATTGAACCTTTTAGAAGTGCCAACTTCAGGTGAAGTGGTCATTGAAAATCGAGATAGTAAGGAATTGTCTAAAAACGAAACACGTAAACAAAAGCAAAACATCGGAATGGTGTTTCAACAATATAATTTGCTGAATAACCTGACTGTCAAAGAGAATGTAGCTCTACCGCTAAAAATGGTGAAACAAAAAAAGGACGCCTGGGTAGATGAACTGTTAACATTTGTTGGAATGGCGCATAAAAGTCAAAGTTATCCAGCGCAACTTTCCGGAGGAGAAAAACAACGGGTGGCACTCGCCCGTGCGTTGGTAAGACAGCCAGATGTTTTATTATGTGATGAAGCAACCAGTTCGCTAGATGAGCAAAATACCGATGAAGTGGTTCGACTTTTGCAAAAAACACATCAGGAATTTGGTATTACGATCTTTTTTGTGAGTCATGAACTGGAAACAGTTAAAAAACTTTGCCAACGTGTTCTAGTAATGGAAGCGGGAAAGCTTTTAGGTGAAGTGGAAAATCAGCCTGTAGATATCCAGATGAATGATTCTAGCTATTTAGAAACTGTGCAAAGGAGGCTGGCTAGGTGACGCTTATTGAAAATATTCAATATTATCTTCCGGAATTCTTTCTTTCCTTAAAACAAACGGGCATTATGATGGGGATTTCAATGGGAGCTGCCCTTATTTTAGGTCTTCCTTTAGGGATAGGGTTGTTTTTATCGAATCCTAAAGTCAGAGGGAGTAAAGCGGTTAATTATTGGGTTTTGAACTTTTTTATTACTTTAGTCCGTTCATTTCCTTATTTACTCTTTGTGGTTTCGTTAATTCCTGTTACCCGTTTTATCGTAGGGCAAGCTTTTGGGCCGTACCCAGCAAGTTTTCCTTTGAGCATTGTAGCTATTGCGATCTTTGCCCGCCAAGTGGAGCAAGTTCTCTTAGATGTGCCTGAAGAAATTCGTTTATTAGCAGAATCTTTGGGAACGACAACCTGGCAATATATTTGGCATTTCTTATTAGTGGAAGCTAGGAGCGGAATCGTTTTAGGTTATACCACGGCACTGGTTAGTATTGTCTCTTATTCTACCGTTATGGGAATCGTTGGCGGTGGTGGTGTTGGTGATTTTGCCATTCGTTATGGTTATCAAAGCTATCAGACGGGAATTATGTATTTTGCGATTGTTGTCATGATTGTGATTGTATTTGTGATTCAAATGGCGGGCAATATGCTCGCACAAAAATTAGATAAAAGAAAGCAGGTAGATTAAAAATGAAAAAGATGGGAACAGTTTTGTTAGGTTTTGCAGCGCTAATTGGATTAACAGCTTGTGGTAGTGGGGATGAAAACAGCAGTGATGCTTCTGCGGAAGATAAAGTTATCAAGGTAGCTGCGCAAGCACCGCCTATGACCGATGTCGTTGAAGTTGCGGCAGAAGAAGCTGAAGAAGATGGCTGGGATATTGAAATGGTCCAAGTCAATGATAATGTTGCTTATAATGATATGGTTTCAAGTGAAGAAGCAGACGCTAGTTTTGCCCAACATAAACCATTTATGGAAGATTACAATGAAGAAAATGATACGAATTTAGTTGATATTCAACCGATTTATGATGCCAAAGTTGGCTTTTATTCAGAAGACTATGATGAAATCGATGAAATTCCTGATGGAACCACAGTAGCCATCCCCAATGATGTATCTAACGAAGGCCGTGCTTTAGCGATCTTAGAAGAGCAAGGGTTAATCAAGCTTAAAGAGGGCGCAGGGAAAAACGGTACTTTAAAAGATGTGGAAGAAAACCCGAAAGACTTCGAATGGATGTCTGTTGATCTATTGAACCTAGCAGAAGCTTACAGTGAACCAGACGTTTCTTTAGTGTATGATTACCCTACATACATTGAAAAAATTGGCTTAAAACCTACGGATGCTCTTTTCTTAGAAGACGATGTTGATTCACGTTTTTCTATCCAATTGGTAGCTAGAGAAGATAATAAAGATTCAGGAAAAATTAAAGCATTAGAAAAAGCAATGACAAGCGATAGAGTCCGTTCATTTTTAGAAGATGAACATAGTGATACATTGATTCCATCATTTTAGAGTGTAGGTGCTCTCAATTTAAATAGCCTAAAAAAGCCAAGTAGATGTATTGATCTATTTGGCTTTTTTAGGTTTTATTCTTGATACTTTCTATTAATGCTTTAAAGCTATTGGTTTGAAATTTGTCTTTATGAAAAATAATATGATTGACATTCAAAAGTTCAAAATGATTTACTTTTATTTCAACGAGCTCACCTTTAGCAATTTCTTCTTCTATCAAAATTTTAGGCAATACACTGATTCCAATGTTTTGTTTTACTGCACGAATAAGAGCTTGAGAATTTATGCTTGTCCATTCTGGACTGACTCTTAAATTGTGTAGCAATAATGCACTGTCAAAAACATCGCGAATCGCGCTTCCTTTTTCCCTAAGTAGCAATCGCTCTTGCGTTAAATGATTGATATCAATCATTTCTTTAAAAGCAAATGGATGTTCCGGTGAACAGATGACCGCTAATTGATAAGAGGAAAAAGGGATGTTTACTAATTCATCGTTAGAAATGACGCCTTCCACCAGACCTAAATCTAATTCGTTGTTATATACCATCTCTTCTATTTTTTTGGCATTTGCAACAATCACTTTGGTAGGTGTCTTTTGATGAGTCCTTTCAAAGACTACAATTGCTTGTGGCAAGATAAAATTTGCAATTGTTATACTTGAACCAATATTAATGGTAGCGGCAGTTTCTAACGCTTGCACATCTTGCTCTAAATTATCATATAGATCCAGCAACGTTATTACTTTTGGCAAAAATAGCTTCCCCGTTTCATTTAAGTAAATTTTTCTTGATATTCGGTCAAATAAAGAAATATTAAGTGTATCTTCCAATTCATGAATCGCCTTTGAAACGGCTGGTTGGGTCATAAATAACTTTTCTGCTGCTTTTGTAATACTTTCCTCTTCGCAAACCGTTTTGAAAATCCGCAAATGTCTTATGTTCATCCTATCACCTCTAATCCATAACTATTTGGTTATGTGTTATATACAATATAACTATTTAATTTATATAACACAACAGTATATAATAGATCGTATTGAAAAAGAGCTACTTGGAGGAACATTTTTTATTATGAATTTGCAAAAATTGAAAGTATATTTTTTATTGTTTAGAATTACATTTTCTGTCAGTGCTTTTACTTTCGGAGGAGGCTATATTGCTATTCCGATGATGCGCAAATACTTCGTTAATAACCTAGAATTAATTAGTGAGCAAGATCTAATGGATATGGCTGCCATCGCCCAATCAACGCCAGGGGCGATTGCTGTTAATATTGCAGTGTTAGTTGGTTATCGCATCGCTGGACTTACCGGGGCGATCATTAGCTGTGTTGGGACCATCCTGCCTCCTATAGTAATTATTTCCTTGGTATCACTCTTCTACCAAGCATTTCGTGATAATCGAATCATTTCTGTCATCCTAAAAGGGATGGAAGCTGGCGTTGCAGCGACCATTGTCGATTTAGTGATTGACATGGGACAAACCATTTTAAGAGAAAAAAACTTTTTACTTACCTTAATGCCACCTTTGGTATTTATAGCTAATTTTGTTTTTGACATTCATGTGTTAGTTATTATACCTACTTGTGCGGTTTTATGCGTCATCCAAACCTATATAAAAAGTAGAAGGGGAGGGACTTTTGATTGAGTAGACATGTTCTTATGCTATTTATTGTATTTTTACAGATTGGTTTATTCAGTATTGGCGGCGGCTATGCCATTATACCGTTGATACAAGAGCAAGTCGTAAGTGCCTATAACTGGCTGACAATCCAAGAATATACGGATATCATTACCATTTCGCAAATGACGCCAGGCCCTTTAGTTGTTAATACAGCTTCTTTTGTAGGTATGCGGCTAGCGGGAGTGCCAGGAGCTATTGCAGCTACAATGGGAAGTATTTTGTCAGGAACGTTTTTTTCTATTGCTTTATATAAATTTTTTAAGAAATATAAAAATATAGATAGTGTCGCTAATGTTTTAAAGGGGCTAAGGGCTAGTTCTGTGGGACTGATTGCTTCTGCAGCCTCAACAATTATTTTAATCGTTGTTGTAGGAGCCTCATCGCTTGATGTTAGAAATTTCACCCTAAATATAGGCGCTGTCATCCTATTTTCTGTTTCTTTGTTTTTATTGAGAAAGTATAAATTAAATCCCATTCTAGTCATGGTTCTAACAGGAATTGCGGGTTTGATTATGTATTAAGTTAACCATTGGAAGTACTAAAATATGGTGAAAAGAAATAAGAAAAATAGTAGATATAAATGGATTTCCAGCAAATATTATTGCTGGAAATCCATTTTTTGTGCGCTCGGCATGGGCGATAACTTGGTGGTGAAAGTCCACTACAGGCTTGGCAGTAGGAACTGTTAGCCAAAAGCAAGGGTGTCCATCGCGAGGTGGAATCTGAAGGAAGCTGGAGGCAAACACTCGCACTGACGAACAGGAACTTCATAAGAAGGCTGGATTGGGACGGATGAGCTTGCAAAACAAAGCAAAGTCCGATACTGCCCGAATCCTATCCAGTAAATGAAGCAGTGAGATGAGTGGAAGGTGATCGCGCCTTACCCGAGGAGGTCTATCGAGCGAATGCAATCAATCGTAGTAACAACGAATCGATAGAAGTCAGCCGAGGTCATAGTAGTATCTTACGATACGAAGGACTGAACAATAATAACTTTGAAGTAAACAAGGAGGTGGATGTGCTCACCAGGACCGCAGCCAATACCGTGGTAAAGACCGAGAGGTAGCTCACTCATGGAGGGATAAGCTGGAAGCAAAAGAGGAAATGAGGAGCGCGTAAGGGAGCACGACAATCAAATGAAGAACCAAAGTGGCTATCCATTAATGGACGAACTCGTAAGTTCGATGAATATTGATCGAGCCATCGAGAAAGTAAAGAAGAACAAAGGAGCACCAGGCATCGATGAGATGACCGTATTTGAAATCAAGGAACATCTAAACAAATACCGACAACCTTTTGTTCAAAAACTGAAAGAAGGGACTTATCGTCCTCAGCCCACCAAACGGGTAGAGATTGATAAGAAAGACGGCAAGAAACGAAAGTTGAGTATTCCTGTCGTACGAGACCGCGTGGTACAACAGATGATTTTACAAGTCATTACCCCTTTGATCGACCCGACCTTTTCTAAAAACAGTTATGGATTTAGACCTGGAAAGAATTGCCAACAGGCAATCGATCAAGCAGGAAAATATTATGAAGAAGGCTACAATGTGGTCGTGGATTGTGACTTAAAAAGTTATTTCGACACCATCAATCATCAGAAACTAATGCATCGTATGCAATGGTATATCGCTGATAAAGAAATCCTTCAATTAATCTGGAATTTTCTCAATGCGGGCGTACTAGACGGGGAAATTATCCGTTCTACACCTCAAGGAGCCCAACAGGGCAGCCCCTTATCTCCACTTTTAGCCAACGTCTATCTTGACCAACTAGATAAGGAACTCGAAAAGAGAGGGCATCGTTTTATCCGCTACGCCGACGATTTTATCGTGCTAGTACAAAGTGAACGAGCCGCCCAAAGGGTTCAAGAAAGTGTCACCCAGTTCCTGGAAGGAAAGTTACGACTCACGGTAAACCAAGAGAAGAGCCAAATTGTAAAGGCGCATCAATTGGAATACCTCGGATTCCGTCTGAGGAAAGATAAGGGAAAGTAAAGAGCCGGCCCACAGCGTCGGCCAAACAAAAGTTCAAGAGACAGTTAAAGAAACTGACCAATCGGAAAAGATCGGGAAGCCTAGACGAAATTATCTCATCGATCAATCAATATACGCAAGGTTGGATTAACTATTATAAGAAAGGGGAACTAAAGGCTTTCTTAGCGAAACAAATGACCCACTTACGTAGAAGATTGCGCGCCCTTATTTGGAAAAGATGGAAGAAAGTGTCAACAAAATATCGACAACTGAAAGCAAGAGGGGCTTCTCACAGAGAAGCCATGACTTATGCAAATAGTCGAAAATCGTATTGGCGTATTTCCGAGTCTAAACTACTCCACCGAATCTTTACGAAAGAAAAATTCAAACAATGGAAACTCAAGGATTTCAATGAAATCCTTGAGAAATAAGCTTAAATTATTGAACCGCCGTATACGGAACCGTACGTACGGTGGTGTGAGAGGACGATGAATGAAATAATCATTCATCTCCTACTCGATTAGCTTACAACTATGATTATAAAAAAATAAACTGGTAATTATAAAATTAATGAAATGGGTAAACAATTACTTTGTTTTGCTCAAAATGTTTCATTTTTATTCAAATAAATTGCGCATTTTTCAACTTGTTTGCCAATTATGGAATGGCTTACATTGTTGATATATACTTAATTTGTAGTTAAAAAATTTGGAAAGGAAGAAGAAGATGACATTAGTAAATTTAGCAACGGTATTGTCTAAAGCAAAAGAAGGAAAGTATGCGGTAGGGGCGTTTAACGCAACGGACTTAAATACAGCTCGAGGTATTGTAGAAGCTGCAGAACAGGAAAAATCACCAATTATTTTACAATTTGCTGAAAGTCATAGTAAATATATATCGTTAGAGCAAGCTGCTAATATGTATTTAGATTTGGCAACGCGCGCTTGCGTCCCAATATGCGTGCACTTAGATCATGGAGAAAATTTTAATACCATTATAAGAGCAATTAAATTAGGTTTTACTTCTGTAATGGTGGATGCATCATTAAAACCTTTTGAGGAAAATATACAAAACACTAAAGAAATAGTTAAAATTGCTCAATCCTTAGGCATTTCAGTTGAAGCAGAATTAGGTGTTATGAACGCCGAAGATGGTAGCGGTTCTTTAGATTATAATACAATGGATGATACGTATACCAGCGTTCAAGAAGCTAAGGAATTTGTACAAAAAACAAAAATAGACGCTTTAGCGATAGCTTTTGGTACAGTGCATGGTTTGTATAAAAAGGAACCTAATCTAAATTATGAGCGTATTAAAGCAATCCAAAATTGTACTGATATGCCATTGGTTATGCACGGTGGGTCAGGACTTAGTAATGAAGAATATCAACAATCAGTAGCCAACGGAATTACAAAAATTAACTATTACTCCACAATGTCTTTTGAAGTTACAAATGGATTGAGAAATTACTTAAATAGTAACAGTGATGCATTTTTATTCGATGTAGATGCCAAGACAATCGAATTAGTAAAAAATAATATTGCTGAAAAAATACAAATATTTGGTTCATCGAATAAAGCGTAAAAATTCTAGTAAGGAGATTTTCAATGAGAAAAATACTTATCGCAACGCATAGCACTTTAGCATCTGGAGCTTTGAATAGTGCCACTTTTTTAATAGGAAATCAATCTGATATTTCTATTATTGATGCTTATGTAGATGAGACAGATTATACTCAAAAAATTGATCAATTCTTTGAGTATTATAATACAGAAGACGAATATGTTATATTCACAGATTTGTTTGGAGGAAGTGTGAACCAAAAAATATTTACTTATAAAAACAACTTTGAATTTTTTCTGATAACTGGATTTAATTTACCGATACTATTAGAAATTATTTTATATAATCAAAGTTTAACCAAAGAAGCAGTTAAACAATTGGTTGAGAATTGTCGCAAAGAACTACAGGTAGTAGAAGTAGATAGTTTTGAAAGCATAGCAGAAGACGAGGAGAGCTTTTTATAACGAGGAGGATTATGAGATGATTAAGGAATTACGTGTAGATGATCGTTTAATTCATGGCCAAATTGCATTGACATGGCCAAAGGCGCTTGGAGTTAATCGTATTATTGTTACCAATGATGCAGCTAATGATGATAAGACACAACAAATGTCTTTAAAAATGGCTGTACCTACAAATGTAAAAGCGTTAATCCGTTCTGTGGAAGACACCTTAAGTTTTTTTGAAAACCCTAAAGCGCAAACAGCAGATCTAATGATAATTGTAAATAATATAGTAGATGCAAAAAAGCTAGTTGATAATTTGCCTACGTTAATTGAGAGAGTGAACATCGCTAATGTTGGACGCTTTGACGGTATTCCAACAGATGACAAAATTTCAATAGGTTCCTCAATTTTACTTAGTGTAAATGAAAAAAGAGCCTTAGATAGTTTATTAGAGGATCCTAAAATTGACGTTGTCCATCAAATTATACCAGATAATTCGGCAAGGAAGCTTAAAGATCTAATAAAGAAAGGATAGGTTGAATATTGTTATGACAACACTTTCAGCTGCGTTTTTATGCGCTATTGCTTATTTTATTTGTTTTGGAGGAAATTGGTTGATTGGTCAAAATATGGCGGATCAACCCATTGTTGTTGGGCCATTTGTTGGACTTTTATTGGGAGATCTACAAACAGGACTTATCTTAGGAGCATCTCTACAAGCGCTTTTTATAGGAGCGATTAACGTTGGTGGAGCTGTGTCATTAAACCCTTCCTTTGGAACTACATTAGCTGTAGCTTTTTCTATACTAAGCGGAGGGGGCGAGCAATTTGCATTAGCATTAGCCGTCCCACTTGGTTTGTTAGGTGGGTTATTAGAAATAGGCGTGAATATATTATGTGCAGCGTTCGGCCCTCTATGGGACAAGGCTGCCGCAGAAGGAAATGATAAAAAAATAGTAGGTTTACATTTTGGTGTCTGGTTATTAAAATATTTGCTTTTTTCAGCTGTTATATTTATAGCAATTTTTGCAGGTGCTACTCCGGTTACTAATTTTGTCAATAATTTACCAGATTTTATAACAGAAGGGTTAGGAGTAGTAGCAGGTTTATTACCAGCAGTCGGTTTCGCTATGCTATTAAAAATGGTTTGGTCCGGAAAGCTAGCATTGTTCTATCTTCTTGGATTTTTAGCAGTTGCTTATTTAGAATTACCATTAATCGCAGTCGCCACTTTAGGGCTAATAGTAGCGTTTGCTCAAGCCATGATTGATAAAGATATGTTAGATATTAAGAATCAAGCTAACAATTCATCTATTGGTGATAATGATCAAACTGATGAAGAGGAGGACTTTTTATCATGACAAACAAAGAGGTTGAAATCTCAAAAGAAGAAAGAAAAATGTTAAAACAAATCTTCTTCCGTTCATTTACAGTATTTGCGCCGTTTAATTATGCAAAACAAGGTGGTAGCGGTTTTTGCTATGCCCTAATTCCTTTCATAAATAAATTTTACAAAGAGAAAAATGAAAAGATTTCTGCATTAACACGACACATTACTTGGTATAATGCTACACAAAATGTAGGAACATTTATTATGGGCTTGGCGGCCTCCATGGAAAAAGAAAATAGCGAGAAAGATTATTTCAACGCTGAATCAATCAATACGGTAAAAGCTAGTTTAATGGGGCCTTTTTCAGGAATTGGAGATACACTTTTTTGGGGAGTTTTACGTGTGGTAGCTGCTGGAATAGCTATGACTTTTGGTGAACAAGGAAATCCATTAGCTCCCATAATTTTTCTCATCATATATAATGTTCCTTCTATAGCTACTAGATGGTATCTTACAAAATTAGGATATACGGTAGGCGCAAAATACATTGAAAGTCTATATTCATCAGGGTTAATGGGTCTTTTAACCAAAGCAGCAAGTATTTTAGGGTTAATTATGATTGGGGGGATGACAGCAGACTCAGTTACCTTTGAAACTAGTTTGGAATTCAGCTTAGGCGGGGATCAAACGCTGGTATTGCAAGACATTTTAGATCAAATTTTTGTTGGGATTGTTCCTATTTGTTTTACTTTATTCTGCTTTTACTTATTATCAAAGAAAAAGATGAACTTTGCACTACTTATTGCTTTAGTTGTTGTATTTGGTATTTTTTTTTCTGTTATAGGAATCGCGTGACTAGTTTTTAAATTATCAACCTCCCAGTTTTTATTATAGTATAATAAAATTACCCGTTGTTGTCTGTATTTAAAAAACTGGGAGGGTTTTATTTGGAAGCTAGAAAAGAAGAAATAATCGAATTAATTAAGAAAAAGAAATATGTTTCCATACCTTTTCTTGAAGAAAAGTTGCATTATAGTCAAAGTACGATTAGAAGAGACCTAAATTATTTAGAACGCCTGCATATAATAAAAAGAGTTCCTGGAGGAGCAGTTTTAGTTAAAGAAGAACTCATAGAAAATCCAAACGAGATCAAGTATGAAACAAATAAAGAAGAAAAGAATTTGATTGCAGAATTAGCGATTGATTTTGTAGAGGATTATGCGTCAATCTTTTTAGACGCAAGTTCAACCAGCCAGGTTTTTGCAGAAAAATTAAAAAGAAGAAAAAATCTGAAAGTTTTTACACCTAATTTATATACAGCAAAGGAAATTGAATCTACGCGGAAAAATCAAGTCTATCTAATTGGGGGCCTACTAAATGACGAACATACCGGAGGTTCATTTTGTAACGAAATGGCTGCCCAAATTACTACTGACTATGCTTTTTTCTCCTGCCGTGGTTTTGATTTGAATTTTGGCGCATCTGATGCTTTAGAAAATGAAGCTGGGATAAAGAAAATCATGAAAGAAAATTCTAAAAAAAATTTTTTGTTATTAGATCATACTAAATTTAATAGTATGTACACGTTTCAAAGCCTTACAGTTGAAAGCATTGATTATATGATAACAGATCGAAAGCCTAATAATGCGACCTATGCTTTGAATAAATATTTTGAAATTATTTATGGGAATGATTATTCCAGATGAAAAACAGAAAAATGGTTTTATTGTTTTAATTTATCATTTTATATATATAACTTCACCTCTATTTATAAACTATCTCCTTTTCCTTACTTTTAGTAAGCAAAATAATTGGATTTCTCAAAAAATAGTTTATAGTAAGGATATAATAAATGTAGAGGGGTACAAAAAATGATAGACAGTAATGAACTAATTTTTGGATTAGACACGTTTGGTGACGTGGCTTACGACGACCAAACACAAGAGAGATTGAGCTACGGGCAATCATTGAGAAATATCGTTGAAGAAGGGAAGCTAGCTGATCAATTGGGAATTGATGTGATTGCTTTAGGTGAACATCACCGCGAAGAGTTTTCAATTTCTAGTCCGGATACAGTTTTAGCCGCTTTGGCTATGGAAACTGAAAATATTACTTTAGGAACGGGAGTCACGGTGTTAAGTTCTGATGATCCAGTTCGGGTGTATGAACGTTTTGCGACAGTTGATGCATTATCTAACGGCCGCGCCCAAATTATGCTAGGTCGTGGTTCATTTACAGAATCATTCCCATTATTTGGCTATGATTTGCGTGATTACGATGATTTATTTGAAGAAAAGATTGCGCTATTCATTGAATTATTGAAAGGGGAGCCGATTACTTGGCAAGGGCGTTTTACTCAGTCCTTAGAAAACATGCAAGTGTACCCAAAAATTGAAGGAGATTTAGAGACTTATGTTGGCGTTGGCGGCTCGCCAGACTCGATTATTCGTGCGGCTAGATATGGCTTTCCAGTGATGTTAGCGGTGATTGGCGGCGATCCACTTCGTTTTAACCAGTATATCGATCTATACAAACGCGCAGCTATAAAATTTGATCAGCCTATCCATCCGGTAGGTATGCATTCTCATGGCGTGATCGCTGATACGGATGCAGAAGCTAGAGAAATTGCTTGGAAATACCTCAAAAAAATGATGGATCAAATTGGTTCAGAGCGTGGTTGGCCAGCGATGAGTCACGAACGTTTTGAGACTGAAGTGACAAGAGGTTCTTATTATGTAGGCAGCCCTGAAACAGTTGCGCAGAGAATTGCTCAAGTAATGACAGAAATGGATATTCAACGCTTTGACCTTGTTTACGGCGCGGGTGGTCAGTTACAAAAAGATCGTTTCAGAACGATTCAATTATATGGTGAAAAAGTGATTCCGAGAGTTAAAGAATTATTAAAAGCAGGCATGGCGCATGGATAACGCAGTACTAGGTATTTTAGGTGCAGGGAAGCTAGGTACGGTATTAGCGCGTTTGGCAGTCGCTGCTGGCTATAGGGTATTGATTGCAGGTTCGGGTTCAGTTGAAAAAATTTCGCTGACTATCGAAGTATTAGCGCCTGGAGCACAAGCATTGACGGCTAAAGAAGTTACTGAAAAAGCAGATATTGTTCTATTAGCATTGCCTCTTGGTAAGTATCAAACGATTCCTCAAGCGGAGTTGCAAGGAAAAATTGTGATCGATGCGATGAATTATTGGTGGGAAATTGATGGAAAAGAAAATACAATTTCAGATTTCCAAACTTCTTCTTCAGAAGTGGTACAAAACTTTTTAAAAGACAGTATTGTGGTTAAAGCTTTCAATCACATGGGGTATCATGATATAGAAGATGAAACTCGAGCAGCTGGAGAAAACCAGCGCAAAGCCATTGCCTATGCAGCAGATGATGATACAGCAGGCAATACAGCTGCACAACTGATCGATGACCTAGGGTTTGATCCGTTATTTATCGGTCCATTGAAAAATGGAATCACGCTAGAACCAGGGAGCCCACTATTTGGGGCTAACTTATCCAAAGAAGAATTGCTAGCCGCTATACAACAATTTCCTGAGAGTGAATTTGGGAAGAAAGTTATAGCAGCTAGAGAAGTTCTTTGATTATATAAAAAAGCAAATTAACTCGTCCCATTGAAAATAAGGATCGGGTTCGTTTGCTTTTTTATAAAGTACTTTTACAATTAGTTAGTGTCTTTAGTTTGATCAGAATAGACTTTACAAGTCATATAGCGATGTTATGAAATTTATTAGTAACTTGGTTAATATGAAAATTATTTACAATTGCTGAAACAAGATTCTAATGCTACAAGTTAGATAAGTTTTCAAAGAAATTAAGCAAACTATTAATGCCAAGGCCAAGAGTAACGAGTGTTGCTATCCCACCAAGAATATTTTGGAAGATATTGTTCTTATATTCTTGGAGTAACTCTTTATTATTTGCAGCAACCATAATCAAAACAGCTACGATAGGTAAAAATAACCCGCTAAATGCAGATGCGAATACGATAATCTGTGTTGGGTTTGTACCAACCGCCGCAAATATTGAACCAAAAATAACAGCTGAGCCTCCTGTTACCCGTGCTTTCATGCCATTTGCTTCCCAATTAAACAATCTAGCTAAAACAGTTTTTAAAATGAGTGGTGTAGCAATGGCCGATGATAATCCAGCGGCTACAATACCTACATTACCAATGATTCTGGCGTAGCTTCCTAATGTGGGTTCCAGCATTTGAGAAAATACGAGTGGTGTATCTACAACTGTTCCACTTCCGTATAAAACCGTGCCACTTGTAATGATAATCGCAAGAGAAATGATCGTTCCTATCCCAACATTAAAATAAATATCGAAATTGGCATCAGCTAAATGCGCGGGCCCTTGCCATTTTTCTGCGGTTGTTGTTGCATGCATTAATATATTGATCCCAATTAATGTTGTGCCGATTAATGCAATAATATTCACTCCTGAACCTTCAGGAATATTTGTTGGGATAAAACCATTTAACACTTCAATATAGTTAGGTCCAACAAGTAACATAGTAAGTACAAAGATGACTCCCATTAGGCTAACAAAGAAAGTCATCAATTTTTCAAGTGTTTTAGCAGTTCCGACAGCAACGGCGTAAAAAGCAGCTCCTCCAAGAATAAGTGCTGAGAGCCATTGGGGCAAGTTCGCTGCATCAGCTACCCCCAATGAACCACCAATAAGGTTTCCAGCTTCAAGTCCAAAAGCAGTGGCAAACAGGGTAATCACAATAATACTTTTGATAATGATTCCTGCCACTTTTTTATTTGAAAAACTTGCGGTTGCTGCTTCTGCTATATCATGGTTTGAAATAATGCCGATTCTTCCTGCCATTTCCATTAAAACAACTAGAGACAAACCAGAAAAGAGGATAGCCCATAACAATGAATACTTAAAATTAACACCGGCCAATGTCGTCGTTGTAATAGTACCCGGTCCAACAAAGGCACTGGTTACTATGGCTGCTGGACCCATACTTTTGAATCTTTCTATAAAGCTTTTCTTATGTTTTTTCTTTTTATTCATCTTCAATCTCCCCCAAAAAACTACGTAACTAAACACCTAACACTAACTTTTTTGAAAAAATTTAGTTCTTAGTAACAATGATTATACACATTTTTTTGGGTATCGTACATTTTAACCTAAATTGAGTAACAATGATACTTAGGTATTTACTTACAACAGGATCAAAACTATAGCCTAATTTATAAAAGCTTTCATATTTGAACTTGTTTATAGTTTTTCAGGAAATTTATGAACTGTCGTTAATTTATAGATAAAACTTTATTGAAGCTTTTTACTCTTCAAACGGAAATTTATAATCCGTCAAACCAGCGTCATCGCGAATTGCAATTAGTTCTTTTTGAACAGGTTCATTAACAGGTAGGCCGGTTTTTTCACGTTCTTTCCAAACTAGATATTCTTTTTCACCAGGCGTATAGATTCGTTGGGCATCAGGTGCTTTTTCAGCTGCACGTAGTTCACGCAGAATATCACCAGCGGTTTTCTTAAAGCTGTCTAACCCCATAAAGGCTTCTGTATCGATGGCGATGAAAAAGTGTCCCAAATGGAATTTTGTTTTCTCACCTTCTTCGCCTATGCCAGATAGCATGCTCAAGAAGTTACCTTGTTGCAAAGCAGCTGAAAGAACTTCAACAATCGTTGCATAACCGTAACCTTTATATCCGGAAAGCTTTTCACCAATACCTCCTAGAGGTGCTAAAGCAGCTTCTCCTGTTTGAAGGGCCCGCAAAATTTCTGGTGAATCAGTCATTGCAGAACCGTCACGTCCAATAACCGCACCAGCTGGAGTGTCTTTTCCTTGCCGTTCATATAGTTCGATCTTACCACGTTGAATGATGGAAGTTGCACAGTCCAATGAAAATGGAAATTCTTCATCCGTTGGAAAGCTGACTGTTAAGGGGTTGGTGCCTAGTTTATTTTCCACACTGAAAGTAGGGGCGATCGATGGACGAGCGTTTGTTCCAGTCATACCAATACAACCTGATTCTGCAGCCATATCGGTATAATAACCGGCAATTCCATAGTGTGTTGAATTTCGTACCGCTACCATTCCCATACCGTATTCTTTCGCTTTATCGATTGCTAATTGCATGGATTGGTGTCCGATTACTTGTCCCATACCATCGTGTCCATCAACTACAGCAGTTGTGGGTGTTTCACGTACAATTTCAAATTTTGTGATTGGATTTTGAATACCATCTTTGATCCGATCGATATAAATTGGTTTAAAACGGTTAACTCCATGGCTTTCAATACCTTTTTTATCTGACTGTAGTAAAACATCTGTACAAATTTTAGCATCTTCTTGAGGTATACCATAAGCAGCAAAAGCTTTTTCAACAAAATCGGCCAAAAAATTCCATTCTACGAAACTTGTCATGCTAAATTCCTCCTTGAATATTTTTGTGATGAAACAAACAAATAGAAGCGAAAGTAAGCGCTTGCTTTATCCACTTATAGTTTAGCATAGAGGAGTAACTGACTCAAATTACAATCAAGTAGTTAAATGAACTTTATTAAACCTTTTTACAAATCAATCCAGTATTATTTCTATTATAGAAATAATACTGGATTGATTTTTTATTTCTAGACGCTTGTAGTTCGCTTTGCTCAGCCATTGCTAGAACTAACTACAAATAACAATGTCTGTTGAATTTTAGCATAAGCTGCATCATTTACTTGCCCAGCTTTTTTAATCTTTCTTTTTTTAAAGTCAAAAGAGAAAATTTGTAACGGATTCGCAAACCCATTGACTTTACCGTCTTGAATAGGGACCAAAAAGTCTGTGTTTAAAAAACGATTGTTTGTGGCGTGTGTAACCGGAATTACAACTGTGAGCCCCGTTAATTGACTATATTTTTTTGAACTAACAATTACTGCAGGACGGCGCTTTTGAATTTCTTTTCCTTTGCTGGGATCAAAGTCAATCCACACAATGTCTTGGCGTTCTGGGAGATATGACTCACTCTTCTTCGAGTTCAATATTTAAATCCTCCACGTCTTCAAAAACACTTTCTTGTTGGAGATCATGGTTATACCAATTTCCTTCAAATGGATTATTGCGTTTAGGCGTATAGATGATACTTCCATCACGGCCTTGGAAGACATCAAATTCTGTATTTTCTGTGACTTCAAATTTGTTTGGCACGGTCAGAACATGAGAAGAACCGACCTTACGAAGTTTAACTGACATGCTAATCACTCCTAACTTAATATATATCTTATATATATTATATGACTTTTTGCTTAAATATACAAATTTATAGAAAAATGTTAAATAACTTATAGAGACAAGTGTACTGCAAATTGGTGAGACTTTTGAAAAATATTCATGATGAAAATACTAAGTTTAAGATTGAAGAACAGTCGTTGAACAAAGACAAAATAAAGAAGAGATTAAATTGCGTTTTTAATCTCTTCTTTCACTAAACAATGACTAGAATTTTTTTATGCAGAAATTATATATTTTCCATCTGATTGAGAAAGCAATCAAAATCGTTGTTTTTTAGTATATTTTGTTGTGTTTGTGTGTCATTTAAAAGATCAACAAGCAGGTCATAAATCTCTGCTGTTTCTTCATAATCTTCTTTTTTTATAGCAAATAAGAAAACGAAGTTTACTTGTTCTTCTTTCCCCCAATCTATTCCTTCTGGAATGATTGCGACAGCTAGTTTTGATTCTTGAGCGATTAAAGACATTGGGTGAGGGATAGCGATCGTTTGGCCTATTCCTGTTTGCTCAATTTTTTCTCGCTCCATAATGCTAGCATAAAAATTTTGAGGCACAATATTTTCTTTTTCTAATTCTTCACTCATATCTTTTAATAACTCCACTTTCGATGTTTCTTTTGGTTCATAGAAAAAGAAACGTGGATCAAAAAGCTGTTCTATTGTTTGTTTTTGTTTTTCGAGTTCTTTTATGTGGGTATCAATTTTTCTGATTTCTGTATCCAAATAAGTCATGTCAATATAAATATAAGGGATAGATAATTTCCCCAAAGGAACAGTTGTAATCACAAAATCGATCGATTGCACGTCCGTTTTTTGCAATTCGACAAAGGAAAGCCGTTCGACGATACTAATTTGTTCTTTATATACATTTTTTATTTTTGCTTCAATGATTCTACTCATTGCTTTGCCGGTTCCACAAACTAATATTACTCGGTATTTATGTATTTGGTCGATTGAGTTTCTTTCAAATGCACCCGCGATATGTAAGGCAATGTAGCCGATTTCATCTTCAGAAAAATAAAGTCCATATTGTTCTCCGATTTCTTTTAAGCTGGTTAAACAAAGATCATAAGCTAATGGAAAAGAACGTTTGATCGTTGTTAATAATGGATTACTATGGCCCGCGTCCATTACATTCATGTTTATAAATCCCTTAATGTGAGAAATTAAATCATCAATTAGTAACTGATCATCTGTCCAGTCAAAATTAAAAGAGGCTTTAATACGTTCTAGAAGTTTGTGCACAATAGCTTGAGCTGTTTTCTGTGAATCTATTTGTTCGTTTCCAACATTTACTAAACGTGGCGAATTAAGTGCTAGATAGTAAGTAAAATATTTTTTCTCTTCATTGGGTAGTGTAATTTCATATTTTTCCTCAATATCTTGTATAAGTCGGTGAAGTGCATGGGTAGCTTTATTAAACAAGTCGGGTACTTTTACCGGAAATTCATTAATAATTTGGTGATCCAATACGCGACTAATGCCCAGCGCAAAGTGAGTCAACATATTTCTATGATAATAGTCTGATTCTAGTAAACCTAGACCAGATAAGCGATATAATTCTATTTTTTCTAATTGTTCTAAATCAACGTTGTCGAATAAAGCAAATTCCATTTCAGTGAATCCAGTTAGATACTCTTGCAAATCTTTTCCGATTAGCAAATCAATAATTGCTTGTCGTTTGGCAAATTCATCTCCCACTATCTCAAAACCGATATTAGGCCGATTGATTACTTTTAACCCATAAGACAAAAGTGCGTCTCTGATTGCTTTTAAATAGCTATAAAAAGTATTTTTACTGACAAATAATTGATCCAAAAAATTTTCCAGCGTATAAGGAGTTTGACTTTTAAACAAGATAAATAATAAAAGCGTTTGTCTCTCTTCTGCAGAAGAAAGAAATGTATCTGAAGCGGCTAAATTTTCTTTCCACCAATGATCAAAAGCGCTTTGACTGGTTATATTTAATTGATAGCCTTTATTTCTGATCAAGGAAATGGAAGCATCGATTGGTTGTAATAGTTCGTTTAAATTATTGATGTCGCTACGAATCGTCCGCTCTGTTACATGATTCGTGTTGCTTAGTTCTTGTATTGAAATGGGCTCTGTACGTTGCATTAACAATCCCAAAATATCGTCTAACCGTTGATAAGCTAGTTTCGCCATTTTTTCACCCCCTATGTTGTGTTTTTTCTTCTATGTACTATCATACATGAAAATTTTGTGGATTAGTATGGAAGTGATATCTTAGCTTTTTCCAAGGAAGGTGGAAATGCTTTTGGAATTTGTGTGACTAGCTAATTTCCATTTTTAGTTGAAATTGGAAGGGTTTACGATTTGGTAGTTTCAGCATAGAGTAAAGTTATCAAGAGGGAGGTGTTTCGATGAAATTTGATGAAGAAAATATCTTGCTTGATCTATCGGTTACGTCAAAAACGGAACTATTTAAAGTGATTGCAGATTATGCTCAAAGTTTAAATTATATCGAAAATACTGAAAAAGTATCTGAAGCTTTTTTAGATAGGGAAAAAGAATTTTCAACAGGATTACAGGATGGTTTTGCGATACCACATGCTAAATCTGAATTTGTATTATCGCCAACCGTTTTTTTTATTCGTTTGAAAAAACCATTATCATGGGAAACCTTTGATGGGACAGATGTAAAACATCTTTTCGCTCTGTTGGCCGCGAAAAAAAACGCCGGTACTGTTTACTTGAAAATGTTGAGTAATTTATCTCAAGCGTTATTGGAAGAAGAATTTATTCACAAAATTAAAGGAAGCGTTAGTAAAGAGGAATTGGTTGTATTAATTAATAAGGAAATGATAGGAGAGGAAATTAAATGAAAATTGTAGGAATTACTTCATGTCCAGCTGGATTAGCACATACACCGATGGCGGCAAAGGCTTTAGAAAAAGCCGGAGAAACTTTGGAATACGATGTCAAAATTGAACAACAAGGTTCGCTTGGCCAGGTAAATAAAATATCACAAGATGAAGTAGATCAGGCAGATTTTGTTCTATTTGCTACGGACCAAAAGATTATTGACAGTGAACGCTTTAAAGGGAAACCGCAATTGCGGGTAAATATTACAACTTGTATTAAAGCACCGGAAGCAGTTTTGAAAAAATGTGTTGCAGCGGTTAGACAACGTCAAGAAAATTAGGAAAGGTGGATAAACAAAGATGAAAAAGCTATTTTCTGAATTAAAAGGGCATTTAATGAGCGGTATTAGCTATATTTTACCATTAATTATTGGCGCTTCTTTGGTTGTTGCAATTGCTAAAGTCATTGGGTTTGCTATGGGAGCAACCACTTTGGATCCGTATGAAGATGGTCAAGGCTTTATGCACGCGCTTTATTTAGTGGAACAAGTAGGCTGGACAGGAATTGGTCTAATTAATACGGTATTAGCTGGTTTCATTGCTTATTCAGTTGGGGATAAAGCGGCAATCGGCGCTGGATTTATTGGCGGGGCTGTTGCAACAGAAACCAATGCTGGTTTTTTAGGGGCGCTAATCGCCGGGTTCTTGGCAGGTTATTTGGTGAAATGGGCAAAAGATCGTATTAAATTACCTGAATCGTTTAGTAGTGTGATGCCGCTGGTTATTTTGCCACTGATTGCAACGCTGTCTGTTGCAATTGTTATGGGGGCAATTCTTGTTGGACCTCTGTCATGGATTAACGAAAGTTTAATCAATTGGATCAAACATATGATTGAAAACGATGTGAATCAAGTTGTTTTAGCAATGATCATGGGAGGTATGATCGGTGTCGATCTAGGTGGTCCTGTTAATAAAGCCTCTTGGATGGCTGGTAATGTTTTATTAGCCGAAGGGATATATTTGCCAGCGATTATCGTTAATGTAGCTAATTGTGCGTTGCCCTTAGGTTATGCCTTAGCAACGGTATTTCACAAAAATCGTTTTAATAATGAGTTAAAAGATGCAGGTAAAAATAACTTTGTTATGGGATTTATTGGTATTACAGAAGGAGCGATTCCTTTCACGTTAATCAGTCCATTGAAATTAGTGTTGGTTAATGTGATCGGTGCAGGTCTTTCTTCAGCGGTTGGGGTGTTTCTTGGAATGTATGCGAAAATGCCCCCTGTTGGAGGGATTTACGGGTTCTTTTCCGTTGGTTCTGGCTGGGCATACTTACTAGGTATCTTATTAGGCGCTACTTTTATTGGAACAGTTGCTCCATTACTTGTTAATTTCAATAAAGGTGACGACCTTGAAGTGGAAGATGTTGATGTTGACAGTATTGACATTAGTTTTGAAAATTAAATTTGTAAGTATTTATCCAATTAGAAAGGTAGTGGCTGATGAAAAAAACAGTACATGTCGTTCCACATACACATTGGGATAGAGAATGGTATTTTACCACTAGTCGTTCAAAAGTTTATTTGATGCATGATTTAAAAAATGTATTGGGGCAGTTAGAGGCGAATAATTCTTACAATACGTTTATTTTAGATGGACAAGCTTCTTTATTAGACGATTATTTAAAGTGGCGTCCACAAGACAAGGGATGTATCAAAAACTTAGTGGAACAAGGAAAGTTGGTTATTGGTCCTTGGTACACACAAACAGATCAATTAGTGATTTCTGGTGAGAGTATCGTACGTAATCTTTCCTATGGGATGAGGATTTGTGAAAAGTTCGGCGATTATATGAACGTGGGATACGTCCCTGACTCATTTGGGCAAGCTGCCAGCATGCCGCAAATTTATCAAGAATTTGGAATAGAAGATACAATGTTTTGGCGAGGTGTCAGTGATGATGAAGTGGAACACACTGAGTATCAATGGCAGGGCGAAGATGGCTCCGTAGTAAATGTTTACCAAATTCCTACTGGTTATTACATTGGTGGAGCTATTCCTGAACAAAAGGAGGATTTGGCGGAATTTTTACACGAAGAGCCATTTCATACGACCTGGTCACGCAGCGTGACCGATCAAGTCTATTTTCCTAATGGTTTCGATCAGGCACCGGTACGAAAAAACTTACCGGAACTTGTTGAACGCATGAATGAATTATACCAAGATGAATATCAATTGCAGTTTTCTACTATTGAAAAATATATCCAAGCGGTTAAGCAACAAAATCCTGAATTAGAAGAAGTTGAAGGAGAACTGCTTAATGGAAAGATGATGCGTATTCACAAATCGATTTTTTCCTCCCGTTCTGATTTAAAGGCTATGAATACACAAATTCAACATTATTTGGTTAACATTTTAGAACCGATATTGAGTATTACACAAGCGCTTGGCTTTGAATATCCGGTTGAAACAGTCCGAGAAGTTTGGAAGCTAATGTTTGAAAATGCTGCGCATGATTCGATTGGTTCTTGTGTTTCTGATATGACAAATGAAGATATTTATTTACGATATAAGCAGGCCAGAGATATTTCATTGAATTTAGTCGAACTTTCGATGCGTAATATTGCTACAAGGATTAAAAATACAAGTGAGATCACGTTTACAATTTTCAATACACTTGATCATACGCGAACCGAAGTGATTGAAACAGAAGTATATGTGCCACAAAAAGATTTTGCGCTCTATGATGCGAAAGGAAACCCGGTCGATTATACAATCATAGACTGGGTGGATCAAACGGACTACGTTTTGAATCAAGGGAACACATTAGATCCTTCAAAAACATTTTACATCCCGGACAAAGTTTATAAAACGCGACTTGCTATTAGTGGGTCTGATCTGTCAAGTATGGGTTATATGCAGTTAACACTTGACCTAAAAGGTAATACATTAAAAGACCTTGAAGATAAGAAAAATCATATATTAGAAAACGAGTATTATAAGGTCACAATTAACCCTAATGGCTCCTTGGAAATATTAGATAAAACAAATCAGAACATTTACCATGAGCAAGCAATCATTGAAGAAAATGGTGATGATGGCGATTCATTCAACTATTCACCGCCTAAAGAAGATTTCGTTATTCGATCAACTGATTTTGTACCAGATATTCAAGTGCAATGTTCGGAGCTTATCAAAATTGCGATGGTCAGTTATAATATGAAAGTTCCCCGTGGCTTAGGCGAACGTGCGAAACATGAGGCGCATATTTCAATGCCAGTAACGTTAAAAATAACATTAAAAAAGGGAACTTCTGTTATCGATTTTGCGCTTGATGTCGACAACCAACAAGTTGATAGCCATCGTTTATGTGTACTATTTGATACGGGGATCTCTTCTAAATTTTCAATTGCTGATCAACAATTTGGTGTATTGCAACGGCCGGTTGTTCGACAAAAAGAGTTGGAACTTTGGGAACAAAATCCAGAAAACTGGAATGAAAAACCAATATCAATTGAAACGTGTCAAAGTTTTGCAGGATTATTTGATGAAAATCATGGGGTTGCCGTAATGCCAAAAGGCGTACGTGAATATGAAATTGTGGGCGATAATTACGATACAATCCGACTAACAATTTTTCGTACCTATGGTTTTATGGGGAAAGAAGATTTACTTTATCGGCCCGGTAGAGCTTCTGGGGACAAAGTAGTTGAAACACCAAACGCTCAATTGCATAAAAAAATGCAATTTAATTTTTCAACCGCTTATTTTTCCGAACCATTCAACGAAGCAAATGTTTCGAACATTGCTAAAGCTGCGGTAACTCCAGTACAAGTTTTTCAATATGCAGAATTTTTAAATTCTCGCTTGATTTTTACGTTGGATGACGTGGAGCAGCAATTTGCAAAAGGTTTTAGTTTGTTTGAATCAACAGATCATCTAACTTTGAGTCTTGTCAAAAAAGCAGAACAACGCGCAGGTTACATTATGCGTTATTATAATGGACATTTGTACGAGTCTTTGCCTGAAAAAATCTTTTTTAATGTACCAGTCCAATACGCTGAATTGGTTAACTTAAAAGAAGAGAAGACAAAACAACTGGAAATAATGGATAATACAATCACTATCCCAAATATTACGCACGCTAAATTTGTTACGATTTACGTTGAGTTGGATCATCAATAATTAAACATATACTGCAAAATAGAAAATGTTTAAGTTTGCGATGGTTTTGTTTATTGGAAAAGTCCAGTTATATTTTTGTACAAGTGAACATCGACCTAAAATTGGAAAAGGGAACAGTAAAGAATAATAAGGGCAACCTTAAATCAGTTCAACCATGAAATTTAATTGACAGCCACCTTCATACGTATTACAATGTAATACAAGTGGAGGTGGTATTGTTATGGCTATGATCACAGTACGTGTAAGTGACTCAGAAAAAGAATGGTTGAATTATATGGCCGATTTCTATGGGATCTCTTTGTCTGATCTTTTAAAAACATATTCGATGGAACAATTAGAAGACGAGTATGACCGTCAAACGGCTGATATTGCGTATAAACGTTGGCTAGAAAATGGTAAACAAACAGTATCAATGGATGAAATCCTTTCTGAATTTGGAGGTTTGGAATGAGCTATCGCTTAATCTTTTCTTCTGAAATACAAAAACAGTTTAGAAAAATGGATAAATATCAAGCTACTTTAATTACTCGTTGGCTATATCAGCATATTGACGGAATTGACAATCCTCGCAAATTTGGAAAAGTGCTAACTGCAAACCGGTCTGGTCAATGGCGCTATAGAATTGGCAAATATCGCGTTATTGTTGAAATAGAAGACAGCCAATTAGTTGTACTAGCTGTTCAAGTTGGGCATAGGAAAAATATTTACGATTAAAGGGGCTATTACTAAACTTTTTGTTGTTTAAACAAGTAACAAAAAAAGTTGAATAGGATAAGAAACTTTGCTATAATTGTTATGTAAAGAAGAGCTGTGAGAACAACTCTTCAATAACAGCACCGTTTAAGACGGTGACCAGTTTTAAATGTTGAAAAATAATCGTCTACCGGCTAAAGTTTGACGGTTATTTTCTTTTGTCGTTTTTTATCAACTCTACAACTAATTTGATTAAGGCAATAGTAAATGTACTAAATGCCAACATCAGCTGTAAAGCATCCGAAACGGACAAAAAGCTTCTCCTTTCTTCAGATTTAGTTAGCACGCACATACGCACCACCTCACTTTCGAAAAAGATAGCCACCGTCATAAACTTTACTGTTACTTAATAAAGTAACATAAAAGACGCTGAAATTCTATATATTTCGTGTTAGTAATTATTTATTTTTTCTTATAATAATGGGTGTGATGATAGTGTCTCAAAATACTTGCTACAAACAAATACCAGAAACAAACATTAGGTTTAAGATGTTTGCTCCCGGTATTTTTGTTAAGTATTAATGTGTTTCTCCGCCAACAGCTTTTAGATCCTCTTTACCTGCAAAATCAACAATCGCTTCAAGGCCTTTTTCAATACAAAAGGCCATGTCAGAAATGTTCATAAATGGTTGATTCGGTTTGTCTACAACTTGTTCAGCGATAAAAGGCACGTGGATAAAACCGCCTTTCATATTGGGAAATTCTTTATCAATCATGTATTGCACTTGGTACATGATATGATTGCAAACAAAAGTTCCAGCTGTATTAGAAACTGCTGTTGGAAAGCCATTCCTTTTAATATTTTCTACCATCGCTTTTACTGGCAGCTGAGTAAAGTAAGCAGCTTGACCATCCGATTGGATGAGTTGATCAATGGGCTGGTTGCCTTCGTTATCAGGAATTCGAGCATCATCGACATTGATGGCAACTCTTTCTGGGGTAATGGTAAAACGGCCGCCAGCTTGTCCGATATTTAAAACGATATCGGGTTGATGTTTTTGGATCGCTTGTTTACAAACATCAGCTGACTTACCATAAACGGTAGGGATTTCTTCTTTAACAATTTCAGCATCTTTGATTGTATCAGGAAGTTTTTTTACCGCTTCCCAAGCAGGATTTATTTTTTCTCCACCAAATGGATCGAATCCAGTAACTAAAATTTTCATATTGATTCTTCCTTTCATTTTTGAGCCTTTTTGAGTAACGTTTTCTTGATCCTTTACTCGTTTTTCCAATCTTGAGTAAAGCTTTCCTATTTCTTTCCTCATTATTCTGGTTTTGAGTAACGTTTCTTGGTTTCACTCCTCAATTTTCCGATAATGAGCAATATTTTCTAATTTCCTTTCTCATTCTGGCCTTTTTTGAGTAACGTTTCCTCATTTCCTTACTCGTTCTTCCGATAATGAGTAAAGTTTTCTTATTCCTTTACTCGTTTTTCCAGTTTTGAGGAACGTTTCTCGTGTTCTTTCCTCAATTTTCTTCCATTTTTATATTAAAAAGCTAATACATACATTAATCCAATATGAATCACGATCATAATTAGTGCTATAGGTATTTGTGCTTTGATGACGCCATTCGTGTCTTCCATTTCTAATAAGGCAACAGGTAAAGCGTTGAAGTTGGCGCCCATGGGAGTTAATAAGGTACCACAGAATCCGGCAGTCATAGCTAAAGTACCGGCAACAACTGGGTCACCGCCTTGAGCGATGACAAATGGAATTCCAATACCTGCTGTAATCACGGTAAAGGCAGCAAAGGCATTTCCCATTACCATAGTAAATAATACCATGCCCAAACAATAAGCAACAACACCGACGAATTGATTTCCTGCTGGGATAACAGTAGAAATCGCATTGGAGATGACATCGCCAACGCCTGCTAGATTGAAAATCACACCTAAGGCAGCCAATAATTGTGGCAAGATCCCGGTTGTTCCTACAGATTGAAACATGCGGTCGGTATCGTCTACGATTGTTTTGGGTTTAGCAGAAGTGATCACTGCTGCTACAATTAAAGCCACAATTGAAGCGATGCCGATTCCAACTTGACCTCCTAATGGCGTATAGGAAATTACGACCGCTGTTGCTGCTAACATTACGGAGGGAAAGAAAACCCAGCTGCCAATTTTTTTCGCTGCTTCTTCGCCTTGTTTTTCGTCTAATTTTGCAATGTTACCAACTTTTACTTGTTTAAGTAAGGTGAGAACGCCAATAGCGACCAACATAATACCAGACGCAGCATAAGGAAGAAAGTTACCAAAAGCAAAAATAGTACCAAGTAATAACCAGAATAAACCGGTGCCTAGTCGAGCAGAATTGGTTTGATCTCTAAAAGAACGGATGGCAGTCATCATAGATAAAAGTCCAATTAAGATGTAAAAGAATTCAAGAATTGCATCAACTGTCTGAGTCATTGTTTGTTTCACCACCTTTTTTAACGTTATATTTTTTCGCTAACTTGCGATCAAATAACATATTAGAAATCGCTGTTAGAACGAGAGCAATAACCGCAATAATTAGGGAATATTGCACAATGCTAGCTTCTGAGACATTATAGTTTAAATCTCGTAAGGTTCCGGCAATCAATAAAACACCAGAGGCTGCGACAAAGGTATTTTGCCCATAAAAATTGGCATAGTTCTCGTTAGCTGCAGCTCTGGCTTTCAGTTCTTCGCTGTCTTCTTTTGCGATATTTCCGTAGTTTGTCTTAGCCGCAGCTTGTGTCATGGGATTGACAATGGGGCGGACAAATTGCGGATGTCCTGAAATACGAATCCCCAAAAGTCCAGCAATTTCACGGATGGCTGTATACAACGTCAAGAATTTTCCGGGTGTCATCCCCTTTATTTTCCTGATTAAAATGACGGCCTGTTGTCGCAAGCCAAATCGTTCAGAAAGTCCAATCATTGGTAAGGTTAATAGAAAGATTGTAACGAGCCGGTTATCGACAAAAGCTTGACCAAAGGCTTCTAAGAAATCCATAACTGATATACCGGATACCATAGCTGTCGCAAACGCGGCGATTACAACAACTGCAATCGTATCAAATTTAAATAAGAATCCTACTAAAATGATTAGGATCCCAATTAGTTTAATCCATTCCAAAATAATCTCCTCCTTCAAAAAATTTCGCATAAAATGAATTTCTTATGCTCAGGGGTCTATCCTACCTGAATTTTTGTTATTTTTCACTAATTTTCTGAAAAACGTTGATAATTTTTTAGTTAACATTCTTTTATACCTGAAAACTTGGTATCATCCTTGTCAAAGGTGAAGAATTTTGATCCATGAGGACATTTTATGATCTAGCAAACAGATGGAATAATAACATGAGAAAGGAAAATAAAAAACTAGAACAAGAATAATTGCTAGCTTTGGTACCAAGTGGTATAATAACTTTAGGAGGTGCTTACTATGACTAATCAAGTGCATTTTAGAATAGATGAAGAAGATAAAGAAAAGTTTAGAATAGTGATGCAACACGTAGGGTTAGAGCCTAATGAGGCTTATCGTATCTTTGTTAAAAGAGCAATTGAAGTTGGAGGAATTCCGTTTGAAGTTGCAGATCCATCTTCTCAATTAGAGGAAGCAATTAAAAGTCAGGATTATATTGAATTTGAAAACGGTGAGGAAGGCTTGGATTGGTTAAATGAGGAATAAGCCTAAATATAAGCCTGCTTTTGAGCGGAAGTTTAAAAAGCATTATAGAAATATGCTTAAGGGCGGACGTTATAAAAAAGAAGACTTTGAAAAAGTTTATTGGAAACTTTTGTGTAACGAACCATTAGAACCTCGATACAACGATCATCCTTTAGTAAATCGAAAACCTGAACGTGACTTGCATATTAAACCGGATTGGCTATTGATTTATAAATATGACGGCGAGTTTGTCCGATTTATTGACACGGGCACTCATGCGGATCTCTTTAAATAAAAGACTATTTTTTGATGTGGTATCAGAAAGTAGTCTTTTATTATATATAAGCAAAACAGATTTGAAATTTAGCAAAAAAGTGTTTGCGTTTCCAAATAAAATATGATAAATTAATAGCAGTTAAATACAGGCATGTGACTGGTAATGCAGGCAGGACCTTTTACGTTAGGAAAATCATTCCTAGTGTATTTGGTTCTGCCTTTTTTGTTTAGCTAACAATACTCAATAGATAAAATGGAGGATATCTTATGGACTACAAGCAAACAGCAAAAGAGATTGTTGCAGCTCTTGGTGGAAAAGATAATATTTCGCTTTTAAACCATTGCTCAACGCGGTTAAGAATTACTTTGAAAAACGATAATAAAGCCGACAGCGCAGCGTTAGAAAAAATTGATGGTGTGTTAGGCGTTCGTAAAAACGTTCAATATCAAATTATTATCGGTAATGATGTTGTGGAAGTTTATCAGGAAGTGAATAATATTGTAGGAAATATTTCAAATGAGGATACACAAGATGGACCGGCACAAAAAAGAAGTATTGGAAGTACCGTACTTGACTTTATTATTGCAGTCTTTCAACCGTTAGTTCCGGCTATTGCAGGAGGTGGAGTTCTTAAATCCATTTTACTTTTATTAGCGGCTATTGGTGTTATGGACGACGGTAGTACAACCTACCAAATTTTAGATAATGTAGGTACAGCACCGTTATATTTTCTACCGATCCTAGTTGCGGTAACATCTGCAAATAAATTAAAAGTCAATCCACTTGTTGCTATATCTGCTGTGGGTGCCTTGTTATTACCCGGTATGAGCGAGCTAATAGCAGACGGAGCTAATTTCTTATCTTTTAATATTCAAGAAATTGATTATAGTTCGCAAGTATTTCCAGCGATCTTGACTGTCTTGTTTTATGCACAGATGGAAAAAGGATTTAATAAAATTACACCTAAATCAATTCGTGTCTTCTTTGTTCCAATGATGAGCTTGTTACTTACAGTGCCTATTTCTCTACTAATCTTAGGCCCATTGGGTTATAATTTTGGGACACTGTTTTCTTCTGCCATTATTTGGTTGTACGGTCATTTTGGTTGGGTGGCCACCGGAATATTAGCTGGTATTTTACCATTTATGGTAGTTACTGGAATGCATAAAGCAATGATTCCATACGCGATTAGCTCAATGGGTGAACTAGGAAAAGAATCATTGTACATGCCTGCATCATTAGCCCATAATCTTGCCGAATCGGGGGCTTGCTTTGCGGTTGCTTCAAGAACAAAAGATAAAAAACTAAAACCTACTGCTATTTCAGCTGGGATTTCTGCCCTTTTTGGTATTACCGAACCTGCTTTATATGGAGTAACGGTTTTACACAAAAAAGTATTGTATAGTGTTATTTTAGCTAGTATCATTGGCGGTTCTTTTAGTGGCATTATGATCCTTGAGGCATTTGCTATTGTTGGGCCAGGCCTTGCTAGTATTACGATGTTTATTGACCCACAAAACGCAATGAATATTGTATGGGCGTTTGCTACCTTGGGGATTTCTTTTGTGGCTGCTTTCATTTTTGCTATTATTTTGTATAAAGACGAGACAACTACAGAAGAGGAAAATAATGAAGTGATTAACGAAACAAAAGATGTGATATTAGAAAGTCCAGTTAAAGGTAGAGTTTTACCTTTAACAGAAGTGAAAGACGATGTATTTTCAAGTGGTTTAGTGGGGGACGGCATAGCTGTTGAACCCACGGAAGGAAAATTAACTGCGCCTGTGGCAGGAGAAGTTACGATGATTTTTGAAACGAACCACGCCTTAGGCTTAAAAACAGATAATGGCGCCGAATTGCTTTTGCACATTGGTGTTGATACTGTCAAAATGGACGGTGTTGGCTTTCAAGCATTTGTGAAACAAGGTGACCGCGTAGAACAAGGACAACAGCTAATTACTTTTGATATTGATAAAATAAAGAACGAAGGTTTTGAATCCACAGTAATTTGTGTAGTAACTAATAATAATTTTGAGGTAAAACCATCTATTGATCAAGGAAATGTATCATTCGAAGACCCTTTGTTAACGGTCAGTCAATTAGCATAAATAGATAAGGAGAGGATATAAATGAAGCAAACAAATCAATTTCCCAAAGGTTTTTTATAGGGTGGCGCGATTGCTGCCAACCAAGTAGAAGGTGCTTGGAATGCGGATGGCAAGGGTTTATCAGTGGCAGATGTTGATACCTATAAACCGAAAGCTTCCAATAAAGACTATAATGCACATGTAGCGACAGATTTAGCAACAATTCAAAAAGCGATCGAGGATCCAACAGATACCTGGTATCCCAAAAGAAGAGGAATTGACTTTTACCATCGTTATAAAGAAGATTTAGCATTATTTGCTGAGATGGGTTTTAAAACATTACGTGTTTCTATTGCTTGGTCTAGACTCTTTGCTACTGGAGAAGAATTGGAACCTAATCAAACTGGGGTCGAGTTTTATAAAAATTTATTTGCAGAAATGAAACGGTTGGAAATCGAACCGATTGTGACCCTTTCTCATTATGAAATGCCTTTAGCTTTAAGCGTCAAATACAACGGTTGGGTTGATCGCCAGATCATAGACTATTTTGTTCGTTTTGCCAATGTTTGTTTTGATGAGTTTGGGCAATATGTGAAGTACTGGTTGACATTCAATGAAATCGATAGTATTCATCGTCATCCTTTTAAAACAGCCGGTGTTATTGAAGAAAAATCTGCTCCTGGTGAAGAGGTACAAGATGTTTATCAAGCGTTGCATCATCAATTTGTTGCCAGTGCGCTAGTAACCAAAGCAGCACATGAAAAGATTCCAAACGTTATGGTTGGTTGTATGTTAACCAAATTAATGACATACCCATTAACTTGTGATCCGCAAGATGTGGAGCTTACTTTGAAAAAGAATTTGGAAAATAACTTCTATGCTGACGTTCAAGTTAAAGGAGAATATCCGAAAATGATTGAACGCCATTTGGAAAATGAAGGTATCCATATTGCGATGGAGTCAGATGATCGTCGCATTTTGAAAGAAAATACGGTTGACTTTATTACCTTTAGTTATTACATGTCAATGGCAGAATCTGGGAATCCACAAGCAGAACGTACACCGGGCAATACCGTACTGGGCGTGAAAAACCCACATTTGCCAGAAACCGATTGGGGTTGGCAAATCGATCCACAAGGATTAAAGATTTCATTGATTGATTTATACGATCGCTACCAATTGCCTTTAATGATTGTTGAAAATGGGATGGGCGCCATAGATACAATTAGTGCGGATGGTAAAATTCATGATGATTATCGAATGGATTATTTCCGTGCGCATTTTAAACAAATGAAAGAAGCAATTGATGAGGGCGTTGATTTGATTGGTTATACCAGTTGGGCGCCAATCGATCTAGTGAGTGCGGGAACTTCGCAAATGTCCAAGCGTTATGGATTTATTTATGTCGATGCTGATGATGAAGGCAATGGTAGTTATGATCGTATGAAAAAAGATTCATTTGGTTGGTATCAAAACGTTATTCGTACCAACGGCGCTGCACTGTTTGATGAATAGAACTAGGAGGAAGTTAAAGTGCTGACTATCAAGAAAGTACTAAATTCTAGTGTTGTGTTAGCTACCAAAGATGGAGCAGAAATGATTGTCCTAGGGAAAGGTATTGGTTTTGCTAGAAAAAAAGAGGAACAAATTGATGAAAATGATGTCGATAAGATATTTATTCCCTTAAATGAAAGCAAAAATGAATATATTCTAGAATTAATCGATGACATTCCCCTGGCCTTTTTTGAGCTGACCAAAAAAATTGTTTCGCTAGCAGAAGAAAATTTAAATACAAAATTGAATAATAACATTTTTCTTACCCTAACGGACCATCTTCATTTTGCTCTTGATCGTTATCAAAATGGCATTAATATCGCTAATCGTTTATATTGGGAAATAAAAAATTATTACCCCAAAGAGTATGCTGTTAGTACGCAAGCAGTAGAAATAATTAACCAATCCTTTGATATTAATTTGCCCCAAGAAGAAGCAGCCAATATCGCTTTTCATTTAATCAATGCTCAGTCAGAGAGTGAGTCGACAGATAGTTTAGAATCCGCCAAAATGATTGGTGGCATTGTGAATATGGTGAGGTATTCAATTCAGACTGAAGTTGATGAAGACTCGGTGCATTATCTGCGTTTTATTACTCATGTTAAATATTTTGTTGAACGATTTTACACAGGAAAATTAATGGATGATGAAGGTGGCAGTGCATTATATAAACAAATGTGGACGTTGTATCCTTCGGCCATGGAAATTGGTATCAAAGTACAAGACTATCTATATAAAATGTATGATAAAAAAATTTCGGAAGAAGAAGTCGTTTACTTGGGCGTTCATATTAATCGCTTAATGAATAAAAGTAGTTAGTACTGGCAAAATAGCAATCAATGTACGAATGTCGACTTTTAGTATCTAGAAAAAATAAATTGCAATCGTTATTCGGATGACTTTGATAAAGTGTATGAGAAGCTTCTTTTCGTAAGTTATTAGATTTGTTAATCCGCTAATTGAAACAATTCCTTAAAATTTCACGTAAAATATGGTGTAATAATAAAAACAATACATGGAGATGAACAATATGGATCATGTAGTACCAGTATCAGAATTGAGGTCGTATAACCAAATGTTAAGCGAAGTACAGGAAGGGCCACATGTCGTTTTGACGAAAAATGGGTATGCAAAATATGTTGTTACTGATTATGAAGAGTGGCAAAAAATGAAAGCAACGATCGATTTGTTCAGTGAACTGCAAAATGGCGTTCAATCGCATAAGGTTGAACCATCATTATCTCTTGATGAACTGAAATCGCATACAAAAGGTTCATGAAATGAACAGTAAAAAGTATAGGATTCATTTTTTTAAACTTTTAAAAAAGAATCGTCATAATTTCTCCATATTTTATAGGTACATTATAAATATCCCAACAAAACACCCTAAAAACACTTTTTCATTTTTACTCCTTTCCCGCTAGCTACTAGCTAGCGGGTCTTTTGTGCGCTCGGCATGGGCGATAACTTGGTGGTGAAAGTCCACTACAGGCTTGGCAGTAGGAACTGTTAGCCAAAAGCAAGGATGTCCATCGCGAGGTGGAATCTGAAGGAAGCTGGAGGCAAACACTCGCACTGACGAACAGGAACTTCATAAGAAGGCTGGATTGGGACGGATGAGCTTGCAAAACAAAGCAAAGTCCGATACTGCCCGAATCCTATCCAGTAAATGAAGCAGTGAGATGAGTGGAAGGTGATCGCGCCTTACCCGAGGAGGTCTATCGAGCGAATGCAATCAATCGTAGTAACAACGAATCGATAGAAGTCAGCCGAGGTCATAGTAGTATCTTACGATACGAAGGACTGAACAATAATAACTTTGAAGTAAACAAGGAGGTGGATGTGCTCACCAGGACCGCAGCCAATACCGTGGTAAAGACCGAGAGGTAGCTCACTCATGGAGGGATAAGCTGGAAGCAAAAGAGGAAATGAGGAGCGCGTAAGGGAGCACGACAATCAAATGAAGAACCAAAGTGGCTATCCATTAATGGACGAACTCGTAAGTTCGATGAATATTGATCGAGCCATCGAGAAAGTAAAGAAGAACAAAGGAGCACCAGGCATCGATGAGATGACCGTATTTGAAATCAAGGAACATCTAAACAAATACCGACAACCTTTTGTTCAAAAACTGAAAGAAGGGACTTATCGTCCTCAGCCCACCAAACGGGTAGAGATTGATAAGAAAGACGGCAAGAAACGAAAGTTGAGTATTCCTGTCGTACGAGACCGCGTGGTACAACAGATGATTTTACAAGTCATTACCCCTTTGATCGACCCGACCTTTTCTAAAAACAGTTATGGATTTAGACCTGGAAAGAATTGCCAACAGGCAATCGATCAAGCAGGAAAATATTATGAAGAAGGCTACAATGTGGTCGTGGATTGTGACTTAAAAAGTTATTTCGACACCATCAATCATCAGAAACTAATGCATCGTATGCAATGGTATATCGCTGATAAAGAAATCCTTCAATTAATCTGGAATTTTCTCAATGCGGGCGTACTAGACGGGGAAATTATCCGTTCTACACCTCAAGGAGCCCAACAGGGCAGCCCCTTATCTCCACTTTTAGCCAACGTCTATCTTGACCAACTAGATAAGGAACTCGAAAAGAGAGGGCATCGTTTTATCCGCTACGCCGACGATTTTATCGTGCTAGTACAAAGTGAACGAGCCGCCCAAAGGGTTCAAGAAAGTGTCACCCAGTTCCTGGAAGGAAAGTTACGACTCACGGTAAACCAAGAGAAGAGCCAAATTGTAAAGGCGCATCAATTGGAATACCTCGGATTCCGTCTGAGGAAAGATAAGGGAAAGTAAAGAGCCGGCCCACAGCGTCGGCCAAACAAAAGTTCAAGAGACAGTTAAAGAAACTGACCAATCGGAAAAGATCGGGAAGCCTAGACGAAATTATCTCATCGATCAATCAATATACGCAAGGTTGGATTAACTATTATAAGAAAGGGGAACTAAAGGCTTTCTTAGCGAAACAAATGACCCACTTACGTAGAAGATTGCGCGCCCTTATTTGGAAAAGATGGAAGAAAGTGTCAACAAAATATCGACAACTGAAAGCAAGAGGGGCTTCTCACAGAGAAGCCATGACTTATGCAAATAGTCGAAAATCGTATTGGCGTATTTCCGAGTCTAAACTACTCCACCGAATCTTTACGAAAGAAAAATTCAAACAATGGAAACTCAAGGATTTCAATGAAATCCTTGAGAAATAAGCTTAAATTATTGAACCGCCGTATACGGAACCGTACGTACGGTGGTGTGAGAGGACGATGAATGAAATAATCATTCATCTCCTACTCGATTCCTTTTTCCAACTGCAGCCTTTGCAGAAGAAATTGAGAATATACAAGCCCCCATTGGGTTTATGGCACTGTTATCGATTGTTCCGCTGATTGTTGTATTGGTTTTACTATTTATGAAAGTAGATATGGTTATTGCCGGTTTAGTCGGCGGTGTGATTGCAATGATTATCGGTGGGATTGGTCTAGCTGAGGCAAATGAGCAACTTTTAGAAGCGATCCCGACTATGTTAGGTATTACGGTCCCTATTATTAACTCGGCTATCGCAATGGCTGTTTTTAAATCAGGCGGCTATTCGGCAGCGCTAACTTTGGCTAAAAGAGGGACGAAAGGCAGAGTAGAGTGGGTCGCTGTTTTTATTGTGATTTTGCTGGCTGCTGCGACTTATATGTCAGGGATTGGTGGCGGTAGTGCCATGGTTATTGCGCCTTTAGCCTTTGCAGCTGTAGGTGTAGTTCCAGAATTGATTGCAGCCATGTCGCTAGCTGCTGCGGTTTCTTTTACAACTTCACCCGCATCTTTAGAGTCAAGTATCGTTTCGCAATTAGGAGAATTTGAAGTTGCTGATTATGTTTCTACAATGCGTCCTTACTGGCTGTTATTTGTGGTCATCGCGATGGTTTTAGCTTTTTGGGGAACCAAGCGTCGTAATATCGGTTTTAAAGAAGAAGAAAACGATGAATATGCAGAAATGAGTAATGGCAAGCTATGGAAATTTACTTTTCCAGCGATTTTTCTCCTATTTTCCGTTATTTTAGGGCCTTTAGTCAATGATCTGATTGGTTTCGAAATTTTCACTCCGATTGTTTATATGATCGTTACTTTATTTTTAATTTACTTATGTACTGATTTTTCATTAAATAAATCTGTGGATGCGATGGTTGACGGTTCAACTTACATTTTAACCCGATTATTCCAAGTGGGGATTTTCCTGGCGTTTATTAATGTGATTGCACAAACAGGAACATTTTCAGTTATCGCTGGACTGGCAAATACGGCCCCGAATGCTGTTGTGGTGCCCGTAGCTGTTCTGACAGGTATTTTAATTGGTGTGCCAGCTGGAGCATATGTTGGATCCGTATTGACTTTAGTTTTACCTGTAGCAGTTTCTTTAGGCTTTTCACCAATTGCATTGGGATTTGTTACAATGGGTGTAGGCATGGGAAGCCAAATGAGTTTTGTAAATATTACTATGCAAGCACTTTCTTCAGGGTTCCAATTACCGATTCTTGAAATTGTTAAAGGGAATGTAAAATGGATCAGCACGGCAAGTGTTCTACTATTAATTATTTCGTTTATTTTTGCTTAATATAAGCTTTTCTAAGGAGGATGCAAAGAATGGATTTACTTATTAAAAACGCACGGATTGAAGATAATCAACCTTTGCAAGACGTCGCAATTGATCAAGGAAAAATTAGTGAAGTTGCAGACCATATTCAAAAAAAGGCAGACCAAGAAATTGACGCAGACGGACGTGTTTTAGTTCCGGGATTTGTAGAAAGTCATGTGCATTTGGATAAAGCGTTAATCTCAGATCGTCGACCAAATAAATCAGGAACCTTACAAGAAGCAATTACCGTTACTGCAGAATTAAAGCCAACATTTACCAAAGAAGATGTGGAAGAACGTGCAAGAAAAGTATTAGATATGATTATAGCACATGGAGTTACAGCAATCCGTTCTCATGCTGAATTCGACCCGGCTCAAGGCTTTACCGGTTTTGATACCATTTTGCAATTGAAAGAAGAATATAAAAATTTAGTTGATATTCAAATTGTTGCATTTCCACAAGAAGGCATTTTTAAAGCCCCCGGCACCGATAAAATGATGTATGAAGCTATGGAAAAAGGTGCAGATGTTGTCGGCGGTATTCCGTATAATGACGCTCCAGCGAATGAACATATCGATTTAATTTTTGAAATTGCCAAAAAATATGATAAAGATATCGACTTACATCAAGATTTTAGTGACGAAGCTGATCATATGTCAATTGAATATCTATGTAAGAAAACGATCAAAGAAGGATATCAAGGTCGCGTGACAGTTGGTCATATTACAGCACTACACGCTTTACCTGATGAAAAATTAAATCCTATTATTGCTTTAATGAAAGAAGCGAACATCAGCGTTGTTTCATTGCCGCCAACCGATCTACATCTAGGAGGACGTCATGATGAGTATAATGTTCGTCGAGCGGTTACGCCAATTCGTAAATTGCGTGATGGCGGCGTAAATGTTTGTATTAGTACAAATAATATTCGAAATGCTTTTACACCTTATGGTAATGGTGACATTTTACAAAGCGCAATGTTGGCAATTCCGGCAGCACATTTAGGCGGAGCTGATGATATTGAAACAGTTTTACCCATGATTACGACAAACTCAGCGAAAGCGATGGGATTGGCAGAGTATGGCATTAAGCAAGGGAATAAAGCCGATGTGGTATTGCTTGATACAAAAGTGGTTAAAGACGCGATTATCGATATACCAACTCGTTTATACGTGATTAAAAACGGGCGTATTACAGTTGAAACCAAAAAAGAAGTGAAGATTTTTCGGTAAAAGATAGAAGAAGCCTAGCAGTTGTTGTTAGGCTTTTTTTATACAATTGAAGCAAAAAAAGGAAGCCTAGCAAATACTAGGCTTCTAGTTTTTCTTTTAACGCTTCTGTAAGTGTTTCAGAAAAGTTGATATCAGCAGCGTCTGCTTTTTCAGCAAGGTCCACAGGAATCGTAGTATTTTTTCTAACGACGGGCTTTTTAACTTTTTTAGCAGCAGCAATTAAATCTACTGTAATAAAGCTAACAATTGCATGAGGATATTCTTGTTCCACTGTTTTTAGATCAGACGATTCAGGTAGTTCTTTTTCATCATATAGCATTAGTTCTAGTGCTTCAGCACCATGAGCTAACGCTTGTGCTACACCAACACCTTCTGAAAGAGCACCTGGAACGTCCGGGAAACTAACACTGTATTCGCCTGGTTTATTTTCGCTATCATCTAATACGGCGGGATAAGCTACAAAATGTGTTTGTGCCATGATGATTCCTCCTTATTTTTTTTAAAAGGTAAGAGGGCTATTTTAGCCCTGCCTGCTTTAGGATGTTGTTGTAAGTGCCTGGCTTTATTTCGTCTTTCAAGCTACTGTATGGGACTGATACTTTATGACCTTTATTATCTTCAAATCTGTGATGGTCACCTTTTATTCTTGTTTCAGCGAACCCATATGTTTTGAGTAGCTTAATGACCTGTTTAGCTGTTTGAGGCATTTACTCAACTCCTTCCTATAATTAGATTGTATGCGCGTTATGCGCATAAGTCAATAAAAAACAAGGAATTTTTGCGAGAAATTAGTATTTTCCGTCCTTTAAAATAGTTTGAAATCGTTTAAAATGAACAAAATTTCAAGCTTTTCATTTACATTTGTAAAAATCGTTGGTATTATTTTAATTGTAAACAATTGAAAGGGGATACAGAAATGGAACTTACAAAAGAAGAATTAGCGACTTATTTGGATCACACGAATTTGCAACCCAATGCAACGAAAGAACAAATTCAACAAACTTGCGAAGAGGCTAAAGAATTTAATACAGCGGCTGTTTGTGTGAATGCTTATTGGACATCCTTTGTTGCCAAAAGATTGGCTGACACGGATATCAAAACTTGTGTAGTGGTTGGTTTTCCTTTAGGCGCAACGACGGGTGAAGCAAAAGTTGCCGAAGCTGAATCTGCTATAAAAAAAGGCGCTGATGAAATTGATATGGTAATTAACATTGGTGAACTTCTTAGTGGTGATGACGCAGCGGTTGAAGGGGATATTGTAGCAGTTGCTAACGCTGTTCACGAACACGATAAAATACTAAAAGTGATTATTGAAACCTCATTTCTTGATCCGGATCATATCGTAAAAGCTTGTCAATTAGCTAAACATGCAGGGGCAGATTTTGTCAAAACTTCGACAGGGTTCAGTTCAGCAGGCGCCAAAACAGAAGATGTCCGCTTAATGCGTGAAACCGTGGGGGATCGTTTAGGCGTTAAAGCTTCTGGTGGTATCCATAGTTATGAAGAAGCGATCGCGATGATTGAAGCTGGCGCTAGTCGTTTAGGTGTTAGTGCTACCAAGAAAATTTTAGCTTGAGGAGGCAGACAACAGATGAGTTACAAACGAGTTTTTACGATTGTATTAGATTCAGTAGGAACAGGTGCAGCACCTGATGCCGATAAATTTGGCGATGAAGGTTCTGACACCTTAGGTCACATTGGAGAAGCTTATGAAGGAAAACTAGCCTTGCCGAATTTACAAAAATTGGGACTTTCAAATTTACGCGAACAAGCCATTGAAGGAGTACCCGCGGTGGAAAATCCATTGGGCTATTATGGTAAAATGACGGAAATTTCGGCCGGTAAAGACAGTATGGATGGCCATTGGGAAATGATGGGATTGCCTGTGATACAGCCGTTAGACTTTTTCCCAAATGGTTTTCCTGATGAATTACTAGCGAAGATTGCTGATTTTTCTGGACGCAAAATTGTGGGGAATCTGCCAGCTTCAGGAACGAAAATTATTGAAGAACTAGGCGAACATCAATTAGAAACTGGAGATCTCATTATTTATACTTCTGGCGATTCGGTTTTACAAATCGCTGCTCATGAAGAAGTCATTCCATTAGATGAATTGTATCGGATTTGCGAATATGCCCGCAGCTTAGTTAATGGGCCTAAATACACACTAGGTCGTGTGATTGCACGCCCTTACGTGGGAACGAATAAAGACAACTTTACTCGAACTTCGCATCGCCATGATTATTCATTGGAACCAACTGGAAAAACCGATCTGGATTACTTACAAGCGAGTGGTATAAAAACAATTGGCATCGGCAAAATCAATGATATTTTTTCCGGTAATGGATTGGATGAAGTCTATCATAATGAGGATAATATGGATGGCATGGATCATGTTGATCATGTAATGAGCCAAGATTTCACCGGTTTTTGTTTTGTGAATTTGGTTGATTTTGACTCAATGTATGGCCATCGTCGTAATCCAATTGGTTTTGGCCAAGCCTTGATGGATTTTGACCAACGCTTAGCGACTGTATTAGAACAATTAAAAGAAGATGATTTATTGCTCATTACCGCAGATCACGGCAATGACCCTGGTTTTAAAGGAACAGATCATACTAGAGAACAAGTACCGCTTTTAGCTTACTCACCTAGCATGGAAAAAAGCGAGAGCTTAGGTATCCGCGCTACTTTTTCAGATTTGGGCGCAACCGTTCTAAATAACTTTAATGTCAAAGGTTCGGGTAAAGGAACCAGCTTTTTGCAAGAATTGATTTAGAAGATGGTGTAAAAAATGGCACAACAGGACGAAAAAGCCAGACTGAAGCAAGCACTGACCGTTGCCAAGCTTTATTATGAAGAAAATCTGGGACAAGCGGCGATTGCAGAAAGACTGCAGATTTCACGGCCTACCATTTCACGTTTTTTACAAGTGGCGAAAGAAGCTGGTCTAGTTAAAATCAAAGTGGAAAACCCCTTTGTCGATTTCCAAGCACTGGCAGCAGTCTTGTCAGAAAAGTATGCTATGGACATTCAGGTGGTACCTGACCAATATCAAGAACAAAAGACTATGTTGGATCGTTTAGGCGCTTATGCCGCTGCCCACTTAACGCAAATTGTTCAACCGACAGATGTGATTGGCATCGGTTGGGGAAAGACTATTCATGCGGTAACTTCTCACTTAGAAAAACAAGAAATTACAGGCGTTCAAACGGTCCAGTTAAAGGGAAGTTTTAGTTTTGGCTTTGAGAAAACTTATGCCTATGAAAGCTTGAATGAATTAGCCGCTGCTTTTAATGCACAGGCACAATATTTACCTTTGCCCACTTTCTTTGACAACCAGACTACAAAAGATCTCGTAGAACAAGATCAATTTATCAAATCGATTTTGGAGCTTGGCAAACAAGCCAATATTGCTTTATTCACAGTGGGTTCTGTGCGCAAAGATGCTTTGCTTTTTAACTTAGGTTACTTAGACGAGAAACAAAAAGCAAGCTTACGCGAAAAAGCCGTGGGTGATGTTGTGTCACGTTTTATCGATTGCAAGGGGCAATTGGTCAATCAAGAGTTAGACAGTCGCACAGTGGGCATCGAACTGGCAGAATTGAAAAAGAAAGAGCATTCTATTTTGGTAGCCGGTGGAGCTAAAAAAACAGCAGCCGTCCATGCGGTATTAAAAGCAGGATATGCTAATCAAGGAATTTTTGATGCTGTTTTAGCGCAAAACTTGATGGATTGCGATTGACCGATTTAGTGCAAAGAGAAAGCTAAGGTAAACGATCATGGTTTATCTTAGCTTTTTTGTAGTTATTTACTCAAGTTTCGCACATGTAAAATGATATTAAACAACGGTCTTATCAACTCTTAGGTCGAAAAAAGTCCTGATATTGACTGCCTACCTTTTTATACAAAAAGAACTCCTTTTGTTTTATAATTGATTTAACCACAAACCAAAAACAAAGGAGTTCTTGCCTTTATGGTACACTTAAAAGCTATTAAAAATCAATTACCGAATGAAATAAAAGCCCTTTTTTCTGAATTAAAAGTCACGCAATTTTTAAAACAAGCCCATATGGAAAAGCAAAAAGGGTATTCGGTGGCTATTCTATTCACTTTTCTCTTTAGCCTCGTCTTTAAAGGAAAATCCTTAAACCAAGTTCTCAGTGGGCGGGAAAGCGACCAATACATGAAAAAAGATACCGTGTATCGATGGATGAACAATCCCCATAACAACTGGCGTCTGTTTTTACTTCGGTTTAGTGCGTCTGTCATCGAAAAGCTCCATTCTTTAACGGATACGAAAACCCATATTCGGACGTTGATCTTGGATGATTCGACGTTTTATCGTAATCGAAGCCAAGAGGTACCAGGCTTAGCTCGTCTTTGGGATCATGCGCTCAAACAAGGATACAAAGGGTATCGTATGCTTACTTTAGGGTTCTCCGATGGCTATTCTTTCATTCCGATTGATTTCGGGTTACTATCCGGTAAGAAAAAAGTGAACCAAACAATAGCAGAAAAAGATCAACGAACCGTAGGAGCCAAACGATTCAACGAATCAAGTCGTAAAATGCCCGAAGTGGCACTTGAGATGGTTCAACGCGCCTTGAACCAAGGGATTTACGCCACCCATGTGTTGATGGATAAATGGTTTACTTCCCCTAAAATGATAGACCAATTACACGATATGGGGATTCACACCATTGGGATGGTGAAAAATGGAAAAACCAAATACCTTTTTCATCAACGTTTATACAAGCTGGAAGAACTTTATGCCAAATCTACGAAAGAATATACACAAGAAGCGATTATTTCCTCGATTGTGGTGAAACCAAGCTCCGGCAAAAATCCCGTGAAAATCGTTTTTGTCAAAAATCACAATAAGAAAAGTGCTTGGTTGGCGATTATGACCGATGATCTGGATTTATCTTCCCAAGAAATGGTCAAAACATACTCGGCGAGATGGGACATCGAGACATTTTTTAAGGCATCGAAATCATTGCTTCATCTGACTAAAGAAACACAAACGCGACATTATCAAGCCTTAATTTGTCACACCACCATTGTGTTCACACGGTATATTTTATTAAGCTGGCAGCAGCGCTGTGCCAATGATGAGCGGACCTTAGGTGGCTTATTTTATGAACTGGGCGATCAAATAAAAGAACTCGATTGGTCCGCTGCTCTTATCGAATTAGTACATATTATTCAAGCGGTAAGCGAAGAATCAGGAAGCCAATTACAAGATTTTATTACAAGTCAACTCCAACACTGGGTGGATACTCTGCCCCGTTATATCAAGGCTTATCTCCCAGATTTGGTGTGCGAAACTTGAGTTATTTATTTAAAAAGAAGGTAAATTTGTGTATCCTTATACAAAAGGGGAGCAAATTTATGAGAGAACTATTGAGAAAAAATTGGCTAAAAATTGTCGTTGTATTTGTCCTAGTTTTGCTTGTCCTCATCTTTGTGGGTCTTCCTTATTTTAATAGTGCGGCAGGGCCTGATAATGATAATGAAGAGGTGAACGCTGATGACACTCGTATCGCTGCAATCGGTGATAGTATTACTTATGATTTGTATGTTGCTGCTAGTGAAGATGACTTTTATCCACAACAATTAGACGATTTATTAGGCATGGCTATGTGGTTCATAATTTCGGCGTGTCAAACTATGCTGCACAATCTTCTAGTGATTTTCCTTATGAAACAACAGAGGAGTATCAAAAAAGTTTAGACTTTAATCCTGAGATCGTCATCATCATGTTAGGCACAAATGATACCAAGGCAACGAACTGGGACGGGTCCGAACAGTTTAAGGAAGAATATATTGAGCTGCTTGAAACTTATCAAAATTTATCGAGTGTTTCTAGAATTATTCTAGCTTCGCCACCTCCAGCATTTATCGACAATGAGGTAACCATTAGCGGTTCTATTGATCCTGGCGTTATGGTAAATGTACGGGATACAGTGGAAGAGGTCGCCAACGAATTTGACTTAGAATTTGTCGACGTATATGAAAAAATGACCGGACATTCTGAATATTTCCCAGATGGTATCCATCCAGATGAAGAAGGATCAGCAGAATTAGCGGATATTTTTTATCAACAAATCGTTGATGAGGCGGATTAAAGGTTAGAAACGCAGTTACTGCTCGTGGCAAAAATTCAACGATTTAATTAAAATTTAGCAATGTTTCATGTCGTATACCATTAATTACTCATTATACTATATCAAAAACGCACGTTAATTTATCTTGCAATGTAGTTTCAGGTTTAATTTTTCCTATACTGTCAGCGTTTAGCAGCTGCTATTTAAAAAAACGTTCTATCTTTTTATCTGTGAAAATGGTATCATTAAAAAATAAAGAGCGTTGAGTTACACATTGTGTATAATTCTCCAAGATTCTTCTCTCAACGCTCTTTTTTTATTAGCCAACAGAGAAAGTTTTCTTGGTTATAAAAACAAAGATAATCTTTATGATTTTAGAAAAGAATCATCATAAATTATTCATATTTTTTGGTTACATTATAAACATACCAACGAAATAACCCTAACAAACACTTTTTCATTTTTAACTCCTTTCCCGCCAGTTACCCGCTGGCGGGTCTTTTTGTGTCTAAAAAGTAAAAACCGAACAAAATTATCAGTATATTCGATATTTTCAGATAATTATATTGCAATTTAAATCTGTCTTATATATAATGATCGGTACATCAAAAAAACTGAAAATTTTCAAAGGAGTTGAGGAAGATGGAAGAAGGTTTATTACGTACTCATGAAAAATTTTTAGAAAATTGGTAAGAATTGAAAGGAAGCGAATGTTATGGAAGAAGTACTAACACCGAAAAGGTTTTTGAATAAAATACTAGCAGGTACGGCGACAGGAATTATTGTGGGGTTAATCCCTAATGCGGTGTTATCTGTAATATTAGGCGCATTTGGTGATAATTCATTTGCGGTTACTTGGACACAAACGACTGAACTTTTTCAAATTGCAACTCCAGCAGTCATCGGATTTTTGATAGGACTACAATTTAAATTAAATCCTATGCGGATGTCTGTTGTCGGTGTTGCGGCCTTGATTGGTTCTGGCTCAATCCAATTTAACGAAGAAGCAGGTGCATTTATTGGCGCAGGCACGGGTGATATTATCAATACGATGTTAACAGCAGCGATTGCTGTAGGATTGATTTTATTAATCGGTGATAAATTTGGTTCAGTTGAAATTATTGGTATTCCCATTGTTGTTGGTACCGGTGCAAGTTTAATCGGCCTTTATTTATATCCTTATATCACAACGATCTCTGCAGCAATTGGAACTGCTATTAATACATTTACGACCTTACAACCTGTTTTAATGAGTATTTTGATCTCTTGTTCGTTTGCACTGTTAATTATCTCCCCAATTTCGACGATTGCAATTGGTTTAGCGATTCAATTAGACGGCGTCGCTGCGGGTGCTGCAGCAATGGGCGTTGGTGCGACTACAATTGTTTTGGTTGTTAATTCATGGAGAATCAATAAATCAGGGATTACCATTGCTATTGCTTTAGGTGCAATGAAAATGATGATGCCGAATCTATTTCGAAAACCCATCATTTTGGTTCCGTGCTTTTTCACGGCCATTGTATCTGCACTCCCCGTTGCTCTTTTAGGCATTACTGGGACACCTTCTTCTGCAGGCTTTGGTTTAGTTGGTTTGGTAGGGCCTTTTGCAGCGATTGAAGGAGGACAAGCGCCAATCATGGCAGCCATTTGTTGGATTGTTATCCCTGCTGTGGCAGCGATTGTCTCACAATATGCCTGCGAGAAATTGTTTAACTTGTATAATCGTCAAGAAGTATTTGAATTTTTGGGCTAATCTCTTGCTCATTATAAAAACTCCCTCAGAAGTTAGAGCTTACTCTACTTTCTGAGGGAATTTTTATAGATTGAATACTTTTTTTATTCATCTTCTAACCAATCATATTCTAAAAGTTGGTAGGTATTTTTATCGATAGGCACCCATAAATTCGCTTGCGAAATTCGCAGCATAACTTCCCAAAACACGGTGTCTTTGCGCTCTGTTGCGCTGAGATTTAAATATAGGTAATGTCCGTCCTTTGCTTTGGCAATAATGAATGGATAGAATACTTTTCTTATTTGTACAGAAATCACTGGCGTTTTTGTTAACATTTTAAACGAACACATCCTTTCTTGTTGCTATTAAATACTTTACCTTAAATAGACGAAAGATCGCTAGTTAGGTAACGATAACTTTATTTTGTTTACGGCATCTTAAAATTCTTGCGTAAATGGTGAAAATAAATGTAAGAGGAATTAAATTTAAGGAGTGTTTGCAATGTCCATTTGCTTTTTCATTCAGTCTAAAGAATGCTACAATTTAAGTAGTAGCAATAATAAATCATATTTATGAAAGGGTAAGCTGATGACAGAAACCAGGTTAGTTGTAAGTGACATTGATGGAACGTTACTGAATTCTTCTCATGAAATAACTGATAAGACGAAAAAAATCGTTAAAAAGTTGGATGAAAAGGGAATAGAGGTTGCTTTAGCTTCAGCTAGAGCGCCTAAAGCGATGGATTATTTAGCTCATCAACTAGCACTCCAAACGCCTCTTGTTTGTTTTAATGGCGCTTTAATTGTGCAAAAAGAGCAGGACCAATTGAATACGTTATATAGTTTGGCTTTAGAGCAACGAGATGCTTTGCTTTTGTATCAAACGATACGTGCAAAATTTCCTGACGTTTGTTTTAATGTTTATTCCAATCATCATTGGTTTGTTGAGCAAGAAGATTTTTGGACAAAGCAAGAAGCAGCTATTTCGCAAGTAACTCCGGAAGTGATCTCATTGGAAAAGTACTTAAAAGAAAATTATCCCGTTCATAAGGCGTTATGTATGGGGGCTCCTAGTGAAATCGATCGTTTACAATTGGAAATTGAAAGTATGAATATTACGGGTGTTGCAGTGAATAAATCAAAGGATACTTATTTGGAGATTGTTCAGCAACAAGTCTCCAAATTAACGGCGCTACGCTTTTTAACTAAGCAACGCGCGTTGTCATTATCTAACACGCTTGCTATAGGGGATAATTATAATGATATGCCGATGATTCAACATGCCGGAATCGGCATTGCAATGGGAAATTCTCCCCGAGAAGTAAAACAAGTAGCTGATTTGGTCGCTCCAGCTAACGATCAGAATGGCTTTTACCATGGGATTAATGAAAGTTTACGTATATTTTCTTAGTAGCTAGCTTCGGATACATACTCTAAACGAGGAGGCCTAATTATGAAGAAACAGGAAGAAATCATAATCAACGACTTTTATTTTACAGACGACGGCTCTATTCCTAATCATCCGAGTTTTCCTTTATTAATTTATAAAAATGCAATTGAAGAAGAGGATGAACTTGAGCAAATACTTGCTCAAAATAATTGGTCCAATGCTTGGCGCAATGGCGTTTTTCCTTATCACCATTATCATAGTAACTCGCATGAAGTTCTGGTAGTTGTTGGCGGCAGTGCATTATTGCAAATGGGTGGTGAAAATGGCAAGAAGGTGGAAGCTGAACGCGGTGATGTATTGATTTTACCAGCTGGCACGGGGCATAAGTTATTACAAAAAGCAGCAGGTTTTTCAGTGATCGGTGCTTATCCCAATGGACAAGATTTTGATATTTGTTATGGTAAAAAAGAAGAACGATCGGAAAAATTAGCTAATTCAAGTTTCGCACACCAAATCTGGGAGATAAGCCTTGATATAACGGGGCAGAGTATCCACCCAGTGTTGGAGTTGACTTGTAATAAAATCTTGTAATTGGCTTCCTGATTCTTCGCTTACCGCTTGAATAATATGTACTAATTCGATAAGAGCAGCGGACCAATCGAGTTCTTTTATTTGATCGCCCAGTTCATAAAATAAGCCACCTAAGGTCCGCTCATCATTGGCACAGCGCTGCTGCCAGCTTAATAAAATATACCGTGTGAACACAATGGTGGTGTGACAAATTAAGGCTTGATAATGTCGCGTTTGTGTTTCTTTAGTCAGATGAAGCAATGATTTCGATGCCTTAAAAAATGTCTCGATGTCCCATCTCGCCGAGTATGTTTTGACCATTTCTTGGGAAGATAAATCCAGATCATCGGTCATAATCGCCAACCAAGCACTTTTCTTATTGTGATTTTTGACAAAAACGATTTTCACGGGATTTTTGCCGGAGCTTGGTTTCACCACAATCGAGGAAATAATCGCTTCTTGTGTATATTCTTTCGTAGATTTGGCATAAAGTTCTTCCAGCTTGTATAAACGTTGATGAAAAAGGTATTTGGTTTTTCCATTTTTCACCATCCCAATGGTGTGAATCCCCATATCGTGTAATTGGTCTATCATTTTAGGGGAAGTAAACCATTTATCCATCAACACATGGGTGGCGTAAATCCCTTGGTTCAAGGCGCGTTGAACCATCTCAAGTGCCACTTCGGGCATTTTACGACTTGATTCGTTGAATCGTTTGGCTCCTACGGTTCGTTGATCTTTTTCTGCTATGGTTTGGTTCACTTTTTTCTTACCGGATAGTAACCCGAAATCAATCGGAATGAAAGAATAGCCATCGGAGAACCCTAAAGTAAGCATACGATACCCTTTGTATCCTTGTTTGAGCGCATGATCCCAAAGACGAGCTAAGCCTGGTACCTCTTGGCTTCGATTACGATAAAACGTCGAATCATCCAAGATCAACGTCCGAATATGGGTTTTCGTATCCGTTAAAGAATGGAGCTTTTCGATGACAGACGCACTAAACCGAAGTAAAAACAGACGCCAGTTGTTATGGGGATTGTTCATCCATCGATACACGGTATCTTTTTTCATGTATTGGTCGCTTTCCCGCCCACTGAGAACTTGGTTTAAGGATTTTCCTTTAAAGACGAGGCTAAAGAGAAAAGTGAATAGAATAGCCACCGAATACCCTTTTTGCTTTTCCATATGGGCTTGTTTTAAAAATTGCGTGACTTTTAATTCAGAAAAAAGGGCTTTTATTTCATTCGGTAATTGATTTTTAATAGCTTTTAAGTGTACCATAAAGGCAAGAACTCCTTTGTTTTTGGTTTGTGGTTAAATCAATTATAAAACAAAAGGAGTTCTTTTTGTATAAAAAGGTAGGCAGTCAATATCAGGACTTTTTTCGACCTAAGAGTTGATAAGACCGTTGTTTAATATCATTTTACATGTGCGAAACTTGAGTTAGCTAATATAAAAAAAGTTTCTTTGCCTGATCACGATCCAATTTATGGTAAGAAAGGGAAACTATTTTCTTACTGGCAAGCAAATAATGGATGAAAATCAAGAAAATTGCTATTGAATTGCTGATTTAATTTAATCAGAATGAATTTGTCATAAATTCTTCATAAATTTTGGTTACATTATAATTGTACCAACAAAACAACCCTAGAAACACTTTTTCATTTTTAACTCCTTTCCCGTCAGTTACCCGCTGGCGGGTCTTTTTTTGTAAAAAAAGTTCGATGATTTTAATTTTTACTGAATCGAAATGAAATGGTCATAATTTGTTCAAAAAATTTGGTTACATTATAATTGTACCAACAAAACAACCCTAGAAACACTTTTTCATTTTTAACTCCTTTCCCGCCAGTTACCCGCTGGTGGGTCTTTTTTTGTAAATTGAACATTGCTAAGAGGTCCTGCTTTTTTGAGTTTCGAACATCATTATAGATGAGTTTTCTCCTAAAATGATTTATAGGCCAAAAGATAGGCAAAAAAGATTCCTTCAATCAAAATAAGAACTAGTTTCAGGGAAGTAACAATTGAGCTTATCGTTATTTGTTTAAAAGAGAGGAATTTTTTATGTATTGCTAAAAAATAGTCGTACGTTAAAGGGAGCGAATTCAACGGAGAATATGCTATAATGAAACAAATTTGATAGAAGCAGAAAGGTAGGAGAAAATGAAAGTAAAAAAAGCAGTCATTCCAGCAGCTGGTTTAGGAACACGGTTTTTGCCAGCCACCAAAGCAATCGCCAAAGAAATGTTGCCAATCGTTGATAAACCGACGATTCAATTTATCGTAGAAGAAGCGATGGCTTCGGGAATTGAAGATATTTTAGTGATAACGGGAAAGGCTAAACGCCCAATCGAAGATCATTTTGATGCTAACATAGAGCTCGAACAAAATTTGAAATCAACCGGCAAGACAGAGTTATTAAAATTAGTGGAAGAAACCACGGACATTAATTTACATTTTGTACGCCAAAAGCGTCCTTTGGGATTAGGCCACGCAGTTTTACAAGCCAAAGCTTTTGTAGGTGATGAACCTTTTGTGGTTATGCTAGGCGATGATATCACAAGTAACAAAGTTCCGTTGACAAAGCAGTTAATTAATGATTATGAAAAAACCAAAGCTGCAACCTTGGCTGTGATGCCAGTTCCCCATGAGGATACTTCAAAGTATGGCATTATTGAACCTAATGGAGAAGTATCTAAAGGCTTGTATGATGTCAATTCATTTGTTGAAAAGCCTGAACCGGATAAAGCGCCGAGTAATTTAGCTATTATTGGTCGTTATCTTTTGACGCCGGAAATTTTTAGCTTATTAGAAAAACAACAACCTGGCCAAGGTGGCGAGATTCAACTAACTGATTCTATTGATGAATTAAATAAAACGCAACGTGTTTTTGCCCAAGAGTTTACCGGCAAACGTTATGACGTTGGTACTAAAATAGGTATGCTCGAAGCTAATATTGAATATGGGTTGGATCATCCAGAAACGAAGGATGAATTAAAAACCTATCTGCAAGAACTGGCTGCAAAGCTATAATTTGAAAGACAAAGAGTGGATTTTATGGTCAAACAAGATCATAAAGTCCACTTTTTGGTTAATCGCTTTCATTTTTGGGTAAGCTTTTTGCATTAAGCCAATTCTCAATGACGATGGCATCGTGAATTTCCTGATATTTTCGGTGGAAATCATTAGCAAATCCGGGAATATGCTGATATTGCACATTTTTAGTGATTTTTCTGGTTACTCTTGTTGAGCTAATTCCTAGATATTCCAGTAAACTCATGGTCACATTGACAGGCTGTGTTTCCACATCACGTTTAATAATGCCATGGGTCAAAAAAGCTCGTTTCATACGGGTGAAAATGGGACGTTGCTGGCGATCAACGGTGATAGTAAAGTCATTTGTCAATTGAACAACGGTGGGGGCAGCACTTGATGCAGAGAACAGGTTTTCAATTCTTCCGGGATTAATCCAACTATACATTGTTGGACGGAAAGTTAAGCTAAACGGAATTAAGCTAAAATCGCTACTAGCAATTGGTATAGTATTGATTCCTTTGTCAAAAAAGAGTTTCAAAGTTCTTTTATAGCCTTCAAATTCCATATGTAAATGTTCATATAAACACTTTTCAGCTAGCAAATTTGCTGATACATCAACTAATCTTATGGCATCTTTATAAAGAACAAATGACTGCGTATAGTGTTCGCCGTAAGGAAGAATCGCATAAATCTCTTCTTTAAGACTTGCTTGAGTACTAATCGTGATTTCTTTGTACAACTGGTCTAAATCAATCGGTAAATAGGGCTGTTTGCTGCGAAATGCTAAAAGATCCGCTAATTTAGGAGCGAAGACTTCGTGCATGCTTTTTTTTCGGAACTTTTTGTCATTTTGGGGAAGTAAATCTTCTTCTGTGTAACCGTTCATTATTTCTCTCCTTTCTAATATTACACCCATTATATAATAAAAACGAAAAAAAGTAAGCGTTAGTGAAAAAAGTTCAAAAAAAGTCTTGTAATTAGTTTTGATTTAAGTAAAAATAAAACTAGGGTGTTATTGAATTTGTTGGAGGAGTGATGAAATGAAATACTGTGATCATTGTAAAATGGAGTATCCGGATGACCAAAATTTCTGTGAAAACTGTGGTAAGAATCTTGTTGAAAAAGAAGAAGTAAAAAGTGATGAGATCATTTGCCCTAATTGTGGGAAAGAAAACCAAGCAACTGCGCATTTTTGTGAGTTTTGTGGGACGAATTTACAAGAAAAACGCACTCAAGAAACGAAAACAGAACCTTCGAAATTTGTTTTGGCTTATCGTGCCCACAAAAAATTATATAATATTTTGCTGATTGCTGTTGTAACTTTACTTATAGTAGGTGTTGGTTTATATAAATATGGGGAAATTTATTACTCTAAAGAAAGTCAAATTGAACGTTATCAGGATTTATTAGCAGAAAATGATCCAGAAAAATTAGCGGATAGTGTTGTTTCTTCAGATAAAAACTTTAAACCTACTGCTCAAAATTTACGTGTGTTTACTAACTATACAAAAGATAATAAAGATTATAGCAATTATATCAGTAAAAGCTTAACTAATGAGAATGATAGTAGCCAAGACCTTTACATAAAAAATGATGGGAAATTTTTCTTTTTATTTGATAAATATGATTTGGTTTTACAACCCTTTTATTTTGACGTGGACACTAACGTCGAAAATATGGAGCTAGCGATTAATGATAAAAAAGAAGGATCTTCTGATAGTGAAGATTACAACTGGAAAGTAGGCCCTTTAGCTCCAGGAAGTTATCAATTAGACGGAACCTTTGAAAATAATGGGAATGATGAAAAGATCGAACAAAAAGTTGATCAAATAAATCGTGAAAATTTGTCAGATAACGGGAGTCGTGAGCTGTCATTTGCGGCAAAAAAAGTAAAATTTGATGTTAATTCAGATATTTCATCGGGCGAATTGTTGTTTAACGGGCAATCGATTGGCACAATTAAAGATGGCCAGTTAAAAAATGCCAATTTTATTTGGAATGAAGATGGAAAATTACAAATTAAACAAAAAATGGAAGATCTGGAACTGCTCTCTGCACCTTTGGATTTTGATGGGAATAATTACTTAGAAAAGGATTATGATGAAAGTCAAAGTACTTTTCAACCAGAAAGTTTTCATATTTTGCCACAGACCAACGCGACAAGTGGGGACTTTTATATTAATGGTAAAAAGGTTGATACAATAGGCAAGGAAAATGAGACATATAGTTTAGATGTTGTCAAAACGCAACAACCTTATAAGGTACAATTAAAGCAAACATTTGGCGATTCTGAGGTCAGTTCAGACGAAGAAACAGTCAATCCCACTGATTACGTTGATACTGCGGCTTATGTAACATTGGATGTGGAAGAAGAAATCGATGAGTTTGATATTGAGATGCTTTTGGATGATTTGTATTTCGATGTTTCAGATTATACCGACGAGGATTTTGACTTCGATGATGCAGAGGCTGATGCATTAGCTGATTATTTTTCAGGTGGGAAAGAGAATGAGGAATATGTAGATTTTAAGGATAATTTTATTGTTCCATCAAGAAAGTCGGACAAAAAAGATTACGTTATTTGCTATTTAGAAGAGGTAGAAGACATTGAACGCACAGGAGAAAATAGTTATGATGTGCAATATGTGGTAAACTATGATACGAATTATAGTGACGATACGGATAATGCGGATCAATATTTTCGTTATAAAAAAGCGAGTTTTGTAGTAGAAGATGGCGATTTGCGTATTAAAGACCTTGGTGGTTCGGATAATTTTGAAGAAGTATCAAAAAGTGATTATGAATAAGTAAAGTTAGGGGATTAAAAATGAAATATTGTATTAATTGTGGCGCTCAGATAAAAGAGGAAGCAAAATTTTGCCCAAATTGCGGGCAGGACCAAACCAAATCAGTTAAGGAGGAGCAGACGTCTGAATCATTTGCAGATAATGAAACAGTCCAGCAAACAATTGCTTTAAGCAAAAGCTATTTTGGTTATTTTATGGAAAAGCTGCGTCGTCCGTCTAGTGATTTGACTGGGAATTTGACGTATTTTGGCTATATTTCAATGGGAATTTATTTGTTGCTGCAAGCTTTATTGTCGACAATGATCATTTCAAGAGGAATAGGTGCGGTTAATCAATTTTTGGCTATGATGGGCGCTTATGATTATGGCTATGACCCTTTTGGCACAGATTTGGTTAATGGAGTTGGTTTTTCTTTCTTTTTACGAATATTTATTTTCTATCTATTGGCTTTAGCAATTACAGTGGTTATAACTTATGGAGTTGAAAGAATAACGTTAAAAGATACAGTTTCCTTTAACCAGACTGTCAATCAATTGGCTAATTTTTTAAGTGGTATTAACCTATTCTTGCTGCTCTTTGCTTTTGGGTTATTTATCCGCTTGTTTTCACCTATAATTTGTTTGATTATTATGCTGCTTGCGCTTTCACTTTTCCAATTCTCAATTATTTTTGCCGTTAGTCATAATGCCCAACAAAAGAAAGCAAAAATTGCTCCTTTTTATATCGTTCTTCTCATTTTTGCTTTGAATTTGATTATTAACTGGTTTTTAATTATAGCGACGATTGGTTAAAATAATATGCAAGATTTTTGTCCCCAGATTAATTATCTGGGGGTTATTTTTTGCCTTGTAATCCTCTGATGGGTTTGTTCACTAAAATACAAATGTAAACTTTTATTGAAAACAAAATAAAAAAATAAGAAAAAAGTATTGAAATTATAAGGGAAACAGTGTATTATAATAAGTGAATTAATTCACAAAATAAAATGATCGAGACGTACGACGGAAGAAGAAATTATTTTGGAGGAGATTTTTGATGGAAAAAACAGTGCAACGTACTGAACAAAAAGTTACGGTAGATAAGCAAACAAAAGAAGAAGCTGCTCGTAAATATACAGATACATTAGTGGAAAAAGCTTTAAAAGCAGAACAAGAATTTGCTAGCTTTACCCAAGAACAAGTAGATAAAATTGTCAATGCTGCAGCGTTAGCTGGTTCAGAAGCGGCTTTAGAGTTAGCCCATGAAGCAGTCAATGAAACAGGCCGTGGGGTTGTTGAAGATAAAGATACCAAAAATCGTTTTGCAACTGAAAATGTTTACCACTCCATTAAAGACGATAAGACAGTGGGCGTAATTGGAGAAGATAAAGTTTTAGGTAGTGTAAAAATTGCTTCCCCTTTGGGCGTTTTAGCAGGAATTGTTCCTACGACGAATCCAACGTCAACAGCGATGTTTAAATCACTGATCTCCTTGAAAACGAGAAACGCCATCGTCTTTGCATTTCATCCGCAAGCTCAAAATTGTTCCGTGCATGCGGCAAAGATTATTTATGATGCAGCAGTAAAAGCGGGAGCACCGAAAGATATTATTCAATGGATAGAAACGCCGTCGCTTGAAAGTACCTCTGCTTTAATTCAAAATCCGAAAATTGCTTCGATTTTGGCCACAGGTGGACCTGGGATGGTAAATGCCGCATTGAAATCAGGAAACCCATCGATGGGCGTAGGTCCTGGTAATGGCGCCATCTTTGTCGACCATACAGCTGATATTAGCCGAGCAGTAGAAGACTTATTATTATCCAAGCGTTTTGATAACGGAATGATTTGTGCTACTGAAAACTCAGCCGTTATAGAAGCTCCGGTTTATGATGAATGGTTAGAAAAAATACAAGAAAAAGGTGCTTATGTGGTACCTAAAAAAGATTACAAAAAAATTGCTGATTTTGTTTTTAATGATAATCATGGCGTTAATGGTGCAGTGGCAGGCATGCCAGCTAGCTGGATCGCTGAACAAGCAGGCGTTAAACTATCAAAAGGAAAAGATGTTTTGTTATTTGAATTAGACGCTAAAAACATTGGGGAAAAATTGTCTTCTGAAAAATTATCACCACTGCTGTCTGTCTATAAAGCAAAAGATCGTCAAGATGGAATTAAGATTGTGGATGATTTGTTGAATTACCAAGGCGCAGGACACAATGCTGGTATTCAGATCGGTTCTCAGATTGACCCATTTGTTGAAGAGTATGGAGAAAAAACGAAGGCTTCACGTGTGATCATTAATCAACCAGATTCAATTGGTGCAATCGGGGACGTTTATACCGATGCTTTAAAATCAAGCCTAACCTTAGGAACAGGATCATGGGGGAAAAATTCATTGTCTCATAACTTATCAACAGAAGATTTATTGAACATCAAAACAGTTGCTAAACGTCGTAATCGTCCGCAATGGATTCGTTTACCGGAAAAAGTTTATTATGAAGAAAATTCCATTTCGTACCTACAAGATGAATACGAAAAAATAGAACGGGCATTTATTGTGGCTGACCCGGGTATGGTGCAATTTGGCTTCGTTGATAAAGTATATGAACAGCTAGAAATTCGTGATGATCCAGTCAAAACATCAATCTATGGATCTGTACAACCCGACCCTACTTTAGGTCAAACGATTGAAATTGCACGACAAATGCAGGCCTTTAAGCCAGATGCTATTTTAGCAGTGGGTGGAGGTTCAGCTTTAGATGCAGCTAAAATTGCTCGTTACATCTATGAGTATTCGATTGATCAAGCGCCTGGATTTTTAGATAGTTATGAAAAAGTAAGTGAAGTATTTGTGCAATTACAACAAAAATTCTTAGATATCCGTAAACGTATTGTGAAATTCCATCACTCGGAACATACAAAACTGTTTGCCATACCGACGACTTCAGGAACCGGCTCAGAAGTAACGCCGTTTGCCGTTATTACGGATGATCATACCCATGTGAAGTATCCATTGGCTGATTATGAATTAACGCCACAAGTAGCTATTGTTGATCCTGCGTTTGTAATGACAGTGCCAAAAAGAACCGTCGCTTTGTCAGGACTGGATTCATTGTCACATGCTTTAGAGTCATATGTTTCCGTTCTTTCGTCAAATTTCACTCGTCCTTGGGCATTAGAAGCCATTAAGTTAATCTTTGAGAACTTAGAAACGTCTTATAATTATGATCCAAAAAATCCAACCTTAGAAGGCGAAGCTGCTCGTGAAAATATGCATTATGCGGCAACGCTTGCTGGGATGTCATTTGCCAACGCATTCTTAGGAATCAATCACTCGATTGCCCACAAGATTGGCGGCGAATTCGGCTTACCACATGGGTTAGCTATCTCGATTGCGATGACTCACGTCGTTCGCTTCAACGCAGCGACTGGGAATGTTAAGCGCACGCCGTTCCCACGTTATGAAGTCTACCGGGGACAAAAAGATTATGCTGAGATTGCACGTTATCTAGGATTAAAAGGAACCACAGATGGTGAGTTGGTTGAAGCATTATGTGCGAAGATTGATGAATTAATGAAAGCAGTCGAAGTAGAACCAACGCTTTCAGCAAATGGGGTTACGAAACAACATTTCAATAAATCAATTGATCAACTTATTGACTTAATTTACAACGACCAATGTACTTCAGGTAACCCACGACAACCTTATTTAGAAGATTTACGTCAATTATTGATGGACCAATTTTAAAGAAAATGGAAAAGCGACTAAAATAAAAAAATTTTAGTCGCTTTTTTGCGTATCTTAGTATGAAGCTATATTTTGAAGGAGGCAGAAAAGATGCGCAAGGAGTCACAAGATTTATCTTGGTTAGGAGCAATAAGAAAACGGGGACCTTTAAGTAATGAAGAAGAGAAAAGTTATCAACGTTCATTAAATGGTTTGCAAGGAGAGGTTGCGTTTGATCAGTTATATCGTCATTTTTTAGGAAATGAAACCGATTGTTTGGATGACGTGACTCTCGAGTATAAGGGCGATGTTTTACAGATGGATAAAATTTTTAAAGATAAGAATACTATTCATTTAGCAGATATAAAGAACTACCAAGGGAATTATGTCTATGAAAATAATGCCTTAAAACTAGGGAGTACAACCTTTGCGAATGATATTATCGAACAAGCAAGACGATCGCGGAGAATTTTTACTCGCTTATTTGAAGATTATCATTTACCATTGGAAATTCAAAACGTCATTGTTTTTATTAATGATCAAGGTAGAATCACTCTTTACGATGATCTACCTGAAATTGTTTTAAACTATGAAGAAATACCTGGGTGGCTGATGAAGATACGAAATCACACGCAACAAAGTCAGGAGTTTGATTGGCAAAATTTAATACAAAAATATCAAATTTCATCCTATGCAACTAGCAGGATCTGTTCGACAGAAAGGTTGAATCATTTAAAAAAAGGAATTCATTGCGAAAAATGTGGAAGTTTTTCGTTGAAATCCACTCGTTATACATTTCAATGTTTATGCGGACACGTTGAAATTAAGCAAATCGCTTTTTTACGAACGATCTGCGAATATGGAGTTATTATGCATCATTTGCCGTTGAAACGAAGTGAAATAATAAAATTTTTTGGAGAAAAATATTCTAGTGACTATATCAAAAAAACTTTGTCAAATTACTTTGTCCCTCTAAACGCAGATATAAAAGATGGTAAATATCAAAATTACGGCCAACCCTTTAATTACTGGTTTGAAAATGAAGCTACTCGTTTGGAAAAACTAGAAAAGAGAAAAAATTGGCATTCCAGTTTTTAAATAATAATACTATTGGTGGTATATCGAGCGATGTGGCACCGATCCATAAAATATTGTGGGGACATCAAGCAATGTGGCACCGATCCATAAAAAATTGGAGGCATGTCAAGCGATGTGCCACCGATCTGTAGAATATTGGAGGGACATTAAGCGATGTGGCACCGATCCATAAAATATTGGAGGCATGTCGAGCGATGTGCCACCGATCCATAAAATATTGGAGGGACATCAAGCAATGTGCCACCGATCTGCAAAAAATCGGAGGGACATCAAGCAATGTACCACCGATCCATAAAATATTGGGGGGACATCAAGCAATGTGGCACCAATCTGTAGAATATTGGAGGGACATTAAGCAATGTGCCACCGATCTGCAAAAAATTGGAGGGACATCGAAAGAGTTGCCTCCAATAACTACAAATATTGGTGGTAAAAAAATATTTCCATACGAATCGTCACTAAGTAGTTGCATTTTTTCCAGATTATTGGTAGTATTCAGAAAAATATAAAAATTCTGTGAAGAGAAAAGTAGGCTTGAAAAACTTTTAGAGAGATCTTGGTGGGTGAAAAAGATTGGTTGGAAGAGTTGAAAAATGGTCTCTGAGAAAAATTGTTGATAGGTAAGCAATTTCGGATTCAGTTCATTCGTTAAAAAAGAACGCCGATAATCATAATTGTCGGAATAAGAGAAGGAAACTTCTGAAAAAAGGTGGTACCGCGTATTATTCGTCCTTTTACTAGTTCATTACTGGTAAGAGGGCTTTTTTTTATAAAAAATAAGGGAGGAATGTAGAATGAAAAAGGGGATAAAAGCAGCATTTATACTGGGAGCAGCATTGTTAATTTTGGGAGGTTGTAGTACAGGGCAAAGTGAAGATGCAGCGCAAGGGAATAGCTCTGCGGGGTCGCAATCGCTGGCGGTCAGTTTACCAGAACAGTTATCAACGTTAGATACGACACAAACTACTGACAAAGTGACATTTACTGTCGCACAACACTTATTTGAAGGGTTATATCGCTTGGATGAAAATAGCGAAGAAGTTCCTGGCTTGGCAGAATCAGTTGATATTAGCGATGATGGCAAAACATACACTTTCCATTTGCGAGATGGACTTAAGTGGAGCGACGGTACCCCGATTACAGCTAACGATTTTGAGTTTTCATGGAAGCGACTAGTTAACCCAGACACAATGGGGCCGAATGCTTACTGGTTGGACAATGTCGAAAATAGTTTGGATATCCGAAATGGTGAAAAAGATATTGATACGATGGGGATCGAAGCAGTTGATGATCAAACGTTTGAAGTTCAGTTGATTGACCCACAGCCTTCATTTTTATCTGTTATTTCGATTGCTTGGTTAGCTCCGCAAAATGAGGATTATGTGAATGAAAAAGGCGACAATTATGCTGCATCAAGTGATGATATTATTTATTCTGGCCCGTTTATTTTAGAAAACTGGGATCGTAGTTCAGATACATGGGAATTAAAACCTAATCCAGAATATTATGATAATGATGTTGTAAATTTAGATGAAGTACAGGGTTCCACTGTAAAAGAAGAAAATACAGGGATTAATTTGTTTGAATCTGGTGATTTAGATTTTACTAATATTAGCGGACAGTTCGTTCAACAATATAAAAATGATGATGCATTAGTTTCCCAACAAGAAGTCGCCAATCAATTTTTAGATTTTAATAAAAAAGCCAATGACGAACTTGCTAATGTTCATTTGCGTAAAGCTTTTGCTTTAGCCATAGATAAAGAGAATTTAGTTAAAAGTGTCTTGGATGATGGGTCAAAGCCTTTAAATGGCCTGATTCCAGCTGGTTTATATGAAAATAGTGAGACCAAAGAAGACTTCCGCGAGTATAGTGGAAATTACAATGAATATGACCTTGACGAAGCTAAAAAGGAGTGGGCCAAAGCGCAAGAGGAAATAGGGGATTCGGTTGAATTGGATCTATTAGTAGGTGATTTGGATAATAGTAAAAAAGTAGCTGAGTATATCCAAAGTCAGTTAGAGGAAAATTTGGATGGCGTAACGATTAATGTGACGCCGCAACCACCTAACAATGTCAATGAATCGCGTACAAACAAAGATTATGAATTATCATTATCGGGTTGGATTGCTGGTAGCAGCGATATGAATTCTTATTTCAATTTATACCGACCAGGATCATCTTATAACTACGGCGAGTACGAAAATAAAGAATATGGTGAACTGGCTGAAAAAGCTGTGACAGAAGATGCAAATGATGAAAATCAAATGTTTGAAGACTATAAAGAAGCTGAAAAGATACTTTTGTCCGATGATGCGGCGCAGGTACCAATCTATCAAAGTGCTGCTAACTATTTGGTTAACCCTGATGTTAAACGGATAGTTTATCATTCCTTTGGTGATTATTTTTATTTGCGAGAAGCAACGATAGAGGAGTAAACGAAAAATATGAGTGAATTATTAAATGATTTTTTAGCTTTTGTGCGAATCAATACGCGTTCGGATGTTACTTCAGAACAGATTCCTACGACATCAGGACAAATTGAATTAGCAAAAATATTAGAAAAGAAATTGCAAGAATTGGGTTTAGAAGAAGTTTCGTATGACACGGCTAACGGCTATTTATTGGGGAAATTGCCAGGTAATCCGGAGCAAATTGCTTTAGGTTTTATTGCCCATCTAGACACAGCTGACTTTAATGCTGAAAATACTCAACCACAAGTCTTTGAAAATTATGATGGCAACGATATTGCGCTGCATAAAGAATCAGATATCGTGCTAAAAGTAAAAGAATTTCCAAATTTACAAGATTACATCGGTCAAACGTTGATTACAACTAATGGATTAACCTTGCTGGGCGCCGATGACAAGGCGGGAATCGCTGAGATCCTAGCGATGTTGCGTTATTTTAAGGCACATCCTGATAGAAACCGAGGTGATATTTGGGTAGCCTTTGGTCCAGATGAGGAAATTGGTCGTGGAGCAGATCGATTTCCTGTTGAAAAATTTCCTGTTCGTTACGCTTATACTGTTGATAGTGGTCGTGTGGGCAATTTTGAATACGAAACCTTTAATGCTGCTACAATAACCATTGAAATCGAAGGAACTAGCGTTCATCCGGGTACAGCTTATGGTCAAATGGTCAATGCACTTAAATTAGGTGAAGAGCTCGATGCAGCTTTGCCAAAAGATGAAGTCCCAGAAAAGACTCGCGGCTACGAAGGATTTTACTTACTCAATAAATTCACTGGTTCAATTGATCATGCGACATTAAATTATATTATTCGCGATCACGACGAAGAGAAATTCGAGACACGTAAACAAACCATTGTAGAAATTATTGATGAAATCAACGGGCGTTTTGCTAATCCGCGTCTTTATTATGAAATGGAGGATCAGTACTATAATATGCGCCAAATTATTGATCAATATCCTAACTCAGTCAAATTAGCGAAAGATGCGATGGAAAAAATTGGCATCACGCCAAACGTGCAACCTTTTCGTGGCGGAACGGATGGCTCAAAAATTTCATTAAAAGGATTGCCAACGCCTAATATATTTACCGGAGGTGAGAATTTTCATGGTCAATATGAGTTTATCACTTTAGAAGCTATGGAAAAAACAACGGAGACACTGATAGAAATGGTCCAGCTATCTGTGAAATACGACTGAAAAAAAGCCCTTGGTTTGGATAACCAAGGGTCACTTTTTTGGTTGGAAAAGATGAGGAACCAACTTACTTTGTAGCATCGTTAAAATCAAAGCGATAGGAAAAGTTGTCAAAAAACGCAAAAGCCAAGGATCTTGTTCTACAAAGAGATTGAAATACATAATCGGAAACAAATGCCAATAATATAATTCTAAAGAATGCTGTGATAGCCAATCAATACCTGGTATTTTCTGCAGCATTTGTCTTACAACTTGATTACTGACAAGCCAAAAGAGTAGCAAAGATATAGCTAATCCATAACTGATAAAATAAACAGTGGGCGGATACTTGTTGCCTTCAATTGAAGGCAAATTTTGATCATTTGCTGTGAACAAAAATAAAATCAGAAAGCAACTAAACAAAAACAGATTTTCTTTTTTACTCTGCCGAATTGCCCACATACCTACTAATGCGGCCAGCGCATAACCGAATGAAATGGCGACATACTGTTCAAAAATCGTATGACTCATGCCGGATAATCCAGAAACTAGCGCATTCAAGGCTTTTTGTAATAACAGGCACACCACAATCAGGCTCAATTTTTGCAGCGGACGCGTGGCTTTTTTGGCTAACCAATAAAGAAGAGGAGACAAAATAGCGATTATAAAAAATACACGAATAACCCAAATATAACCAATGCCCCAAATCATAGAATAAGAGGAGAGCACCTTTCTAAAACTAAAGGGAAATGTTTGATTTGTGATTGTGATAAAAATGAATAGGGTCAGGAAAAATAATGTTAAAAAGATCCATGCTGGAATAATTAATCGCATAAATCGTTCTTTTAAATAGGTTAGGTAAGGTTTTATTTTCGTTTTTCGTTCTGTACTTAAACGATAAGAAGCACCGAGAATAAAAGTTATCAAAATAACATCAAAATCGCGCAGCTCATAAAGCCACTGCGGTGGTCTAGTATGAGCCAACATGATTAACAAAATGGCTAATGCTCGCAATGCATCGATTCTTATATCTCTTTTCATTGGGAGCCTCCTAAATAAGATAGATTTAATGACATTTGATAAGTTTTATTATTGTAAATAAAAATTGTCAAAGTAATTTCTAAATAAAGCATCTAAAACGATATGCAAAGTTGTAAATAAATTGTATTCAGCGTACGGGTCGTCAGAAACACCAGCTAGTTGAGTGGCTTGATAATATAAATTATTGGAAGACAGAGTGGACAAATGGTTTTTGGCTAAGGGAGTGATTGAAACAATTTTTACTTTCCTTAATTTTAAAAGCTGAGACAGCTCAGTCACATCTTTGCCTTCGCCACTGTAAGAGATAATGATCATCACATCATCTTTTTGAACTTTTTCTGAAACCCAGCGTAATTCAGTAACAGAAGGGATAATAGTCATATAGATGCCAACAGCCATAAAGTTTCGTACAAAAAGTTCAGCTGTGTTACGTTCTCCCCAATCCGTACCAAAAACGAAAATATTTTTCGCTTCAGCAATCAATTGGTTGATCGGCAATAAATTGGCTTCTTCGGTCAATTTGATCGTTTTTTCAACATCTGACTGTAAAAGATGCCAGCTTTTTTTCTTATTAGTTTTGAGTTCGCTAACTTCTTGTTTTAAAAAGAATTTAAATTCATTGAAACCGCTAAACCCTAATTTTTGTGAAAGGCGCGTAACACTGGCGGGGGAAGTAAAGGTATGCTTAGCCAGCTCAGCTGCTTGCATATTGATCACTTTGCTTTTAGCAGAAATGATATATTCTAATAACACGTACTCTGTATTAGAAAAGTTATTTACTTGGTTAATTCGTTCTTCTAATCGCATAGGCAAATCCTTTCTGAAATCACTTTCATTTTACGAAATTAGAATCAGAAAAGCAAACGATAATTGAAATGACTGAAAATGATTGGGTCACCCTCTGTTTTGCTTTACTATAAAAGTGAAATAAAAAGAAAGGTTGGATAAATTATGAAAACAAATGATTTAAACGTAGTAATTGCTGGCGGAGGAAGCACGTATACTCCAGGTATTGTACAAGCAATGATTTCAAGCAGAGAACGATTCCCTTTTTCTTCGTTGACTCTTTATGATATTGATGAAGAACGCAATGATGATATGTTTGAAATTATTGGTTATATGTTGGAAAAAGAAAAACTAGCAAGTGAGGTCACTCTTTTTCAAACGACTGAGCCGCAAAATGCCTTTCCTGGAGCAGACTTTATCTTTTCACAAATTCGAGTGGGTGGTATGAAAATGCGCGAAGTTGATGAAAAAATTCCAATGAAGTACGGTCTTGTTGGGCAAGAAACATGTGGATTAGGCGGCTTTTCTTATGGTTTACGTTCGATTAAAGGCTTACTAGAAATTGTGTCTTATGTGGATCAATATGCGCCAAATGCCTGGTTGTTAAATTATACGAATCCAGAGACCTTAGTATCAGAAGCAGTAAGACGCGCGTTTCCTGATGTCAAAATGTTAAACGCTTGCGATATGACTATTTCGATTGAAGAAACGATTGCTACTAATTATGGTTACGACCGTAAAAATTGGATTCCCACGTATTATGGACTGAATCATTTTGGCTGGTATAGCTCAATTTATGATAAATCTGTCGATCGCGATATCTTACCGGAAATTCTTGAACGCTTGAACCAAGAAAGGTTGCACGTGGCTGACTTTAATGCAGGCGATCAAACGTGGCAAGAAGCGTGGGATATGCTGCGTTTAATGACTAAAAACTTTCCAGGTTATCTACCAAATAATTATTTGGAATATTATTTGTACCCCAATCGTACCATTGAACATACAGATCCTAGTTATACCCGTGCTAATATTGTGATGGATGGGCGTGAAAAAAATACTAAGGAAATGGCTCGCAAAGTTCGTGAACAAGAAAAGGGCGAAATTCTAGATTTTAACTTTGGTGAACATGGGCAGTATATCATGGATATGGCTGTTTCTATTTTAAATGATAACCATGATCGTTTTATGTTGATCGTTCCCAATAAAGGCGCAATTCCCAATTTACGAGATGACGCCATGGTGGAAGTACCTTCGTATGTAGGACGTACCGGAGCTGAACCAATTTCCTTACGTTTTGCAATCAATGATTTTCATAAAGGATTGATGGAAGCGCAAAATGCTGCGGAAAAATTACTAGTGGACGCTTATTTTGAACATTCTTATCAAAAAGCGTTGCAGGCGTTCACTTTGAACCAAACGGTTTATTCAGCAGATCCTGCAAAACAAATTCTCGATGACTTTATTGAAGCTAATGGTGCGTATTGGCCAGAGTTGAATTAACAAGGAGGAAATTATTATGATGGCAAAGATTCAGCGTTTCGGCGGTGCAATGTTTACTCCGGTTTTGTTTTTCGTTTTTTCTGGAATTGTGATTGCGGTTGCATCTGTGGTGAATGATCCGGTAATTGTTGGTAATATCGCTCAGGAAGGAACGCTATGGAATAAATTATGGGAAATTATTGAAGAAGGCGGCTGGACTGTTTTCAATAATATGGAAATTCTATTTGCTATCGGTTTGCCATTGGGTCTAGCCAAAAAAGCTAATGCTCGAGCAGCCTTAGAATCATTTGTCCTCTACATGACGTTTAATACCTTTACATCTAAAATATTAGAAAATTTTGGTTCAACTTTTGGAGTGGACTTTGACCAACAAGTTGGAGAAGGGTTGAAAATGATTGGTGGAGTAAAAACACTAGATACTGGCGTTGTTGGTTCAATTATCATTGCAGCAATTGTAATCTACCTGCATAACCGTTTTTTCGACACGCAATTGCCTGAGTATTTGGGGATTTTCCAAGGCTCAGCCTTAATTGGTATGATTGGTTTTTTCGTGATGTTTGTTATGGCATTTCTCTTTTCCTGGATCTGGCCGATTTTTCAACAGGGCGTTCAATCTTTACAAGATTTCATGGTTCGTTCTGGTAACTTTGGCGTATTTACTTATATTTTTTTGGAAAAAGCGTTACTACCAACTGGACTACATCATTTCATTTATGCGCCATTTCAATTTGGCCCTGCTGTGGTTGAAGGTGGAACGACATTGTATTGGATGGAACATCTGAGAGAGTTTGCTTCGTCTTCGCAAACTTTGAAAGCGCTGTTTCCCGAGGGTGGTTTTGCTTTGCAAGGATTGTCGAATTTATTTGGTGTTCCGGGCATTGCGTTAGCCTTTTATGCCACATCTAAAAAGGAAAATAAGAAAAAAGTTTTAGCCTTAATTGTACCTGGAGTAATTACAGCTGTACTGGCTGGGATCACGGAGCCGTTTGATTATACGTTCCTATTTATTGCACCCGTACTATTTTTTGTTCATGCGGTATTAGCAGCAATTTTAGCAACGACTTCCTATGCTCTAGGTGTCGTTGGCGATATGGGTGGCGGCTTGATTGAAATTATTACTAAAAATTGGATTCCCATGGCAGCAAATCACTGGCAAACTTATGTGATCCAAGTGGGTGTCGGGTTAGCGTTTATCTTGATTTATTTTCTCGTTTTCCGTTTTTTAATTTTGAAGTTTGACTTCAAAACGCCAGGACGTGCGGACGAAGAGGTAGCATTGTTTAGCAAAGCTGACTATAAGGAGAAAAACCAAGAGAGCGGTCATGAGGATGACCTTTATCACGATCAAGCGCTTGGGTTTTTAGAAGCACTCGGTGGCGCTGAAAATATTGATAATGTTAACAATTGCGCGACGAGATTGCGTGTATCCGTCAAAGACGAAAAGAAAGTACAAGATGATGCTGCCTTTAAAGCTTGGGGCGCGCACGGCGTCGTCAGAAATAATAAATATTTCCAAATAATTGTTGGTTTGAATGTGCCGCAAGTTAGAGAAAGCTTTGATCAGTTAGTAGATAATGATGAGTAAGAGATGTTGAAAAGAGCGATTTATTGTCTGTAATAAGATAATGAATCGCTCTTTTTTTCTAGAGACAGTTCTTAAGTAATCACAATTACTTTGGTTTCATTTGAAAAAATTTTAATGATTAGCTTCTCTTGCTATCTGTAATAACGTCAGAAAATAATGCTATTATTTTTTTAAAAGCGTATGCTATATTTTAGTTGTAGTCTTAATTTTATAAAACTGGAGGTTGAATAAGATGGAAAGAAAAGCGTTTATTGCAGCAGTGAAAAACGGGCTGATTGTTTCCTGCCAAGCACTACCAGGCGAACCCATGTATACAGAAAAAGGCGGAGTGATGCCGCTTTTTGCTTTAGCAGCTGAACAAGCTGGTGCGGTAGCGATCCGCGCGAATTCAGTTCGAGATATTAATGAAATTAAAGAAGTGGTTCGTTTACCGGTGATTGGTATTATCAAAAAAGATTACCCACCACAAAAACCTTTTATCACTGTCACTATGAAAGAAGTAGATGAATTAGTTGCAACAGGCGTGGAAGTGATCGCACTTGATTGTACTCTACGAGAACGTTATGATGGTAAGTCTGTGACGCAATTTATTCAGGAAATTAAAAACAAGTATCCTAAACAATTATTGATGGCCGATATATCTACTTTTGAAGAAGGAGTCAATGCGATCAAAGCGGGCGTTGATTTCGTTGGCACAACGCTAAGTGGTTATACCCAAGAAAGCGTTGGGTCGGAAAAGCCAGATATCCCTTTGATCAAAAATCTTGTTGCAGAAGGTTTTCCGGTAATTGCAGAAGGGAACATTCATACACCTGACCAAGCAAAAGAAATTAAAGAGTTGGGTGTAACAAGTATTGTAGTTGGTGGTGCGATTACTAGACCTAAAGAAATTGCAGCTCGTTTTATTACAGCTTTGCAAGCTTAAAACATAGATGAGTTAAACGATCGTTAGCTCGATCGTTTTTCTTTTGTCCAATGATTCAAAAATTAACGGATACTTTATTTAGAACTATTATAATTAAAATGTTAGTTACGACTTACTCATTAATGATTATCGTTCTCAATTAAATGTTCTTATTTTCAATTAAACCATTTAAGCAGTAAACTTTATTTGAATAAAATGGAGGGAATAAAATGAGTAATTTTCAAAAATTTTCAGTCACTGTCTTAATTGGTATTATAGCGTTAATAACGGAATTCGGCTTTAATCAACCACGAATGGCTTTTTTGCTTATTGCTTTGGCAGGTGGAGTCATGACAATTTCTATGTTTATTGGTATGGTTCGCACCTTACGCTCGGGCAAGTATGGCGTTGATCTGTTAGCTATCACAGCGATTATTGCAACCTTGCTGGTGGGTGAATACTGGGCTAGTTTGGTTGTATTGATTATGTTAACCGGCGGAGATAGCTTAGAAGATTATGCTAGCCGTTCTGCAAGTCGCGAGTTGCGTTCCTTATTAGAAAATGCGCCAGAAACAGCACATCGTATAAAAAATGATCAATTGGAGGACTTGAATGTTGATGAAATAGAGGTGGGGGATTTACTTTTGATCAAACCTGGTGAAGTTGTCCCTATCGATGGTACGATCGTTAAAGGAAGTACTTTTGTAGATGAATCTTCACTGACAGGTGAATCTCAGCCAATTGAAAAAAAGACGAGTGATAGTTTAATGTCAGGTACGATCGTTAAAGATATGGCATTGCAAATGAAAGTGACAAAAAAAGCGGATGATAGTCAATATCAAACTTTAGTTAAATTGGTAAAAGAGTCGGAACAAAAGCCGGCACACTTTGTACGCTTGGCCGATCGCTATGCTGTTCCTTTTACAATTGTTGCTTATTTGATCGGCGGGGTTGCTTGGGCTGTATCGCAAGATCCAGTTCGTTTTGCTGAAGTTTTAGTTGTTGCCTCTCCTTGTCCGTTAATTTTAGCTGCACCAGTGGCTTTAGTAGCCGGTATGAGTCGCTCAAGTAGAAATGGGATTGTCGTAAAAACGGGGACTGCGATTGAAAAATTAGCCAAAGCAAAAACAATTGCTTTTGATAAGACAGGTACACTAACCAAAGGCAGGTTAGCTGTTGATGAAATTAAATTCGTTGATGATCGTTTTACAGCAGATGAATTACTCAAACTTATCGCTAGTGCTGAACAAGAATCAACACATATTTTAGCGCGCTCACTCGTAGAAGAAGCTAAACAACGAAAATTAAAGTTGTCGTCGGTTAGCAATCTAAAAGAATTTACTGGTCAAGGAATCGAAGCACTCGTGGATAATAAAACCTTGCGGATAGGCAATGCGCCCTTTGTAGGAGCGAATTCCACTGAACTAGTACAAGGAACTGCCGTTTATTTTGCGATGGATGGAAAATATCTTGGGCGAATTACTTTTAAAGATATTTTACGCCAAGAAGCAAAAGCAACCGTCGATCAACTTCATCAGTTGGGAATAGCCAATACGGTTATGCTTACTGGTGATCACGCCAATGTTGCCAATCAAATCGCTGAAAAAACAAATATTACAAAATCATATGCCGAATGTCTGCCAGAAGATAAAATTCAAGTATTAGAAAAATTAGAAGAAAAACAACGGCCTGTAATTATGGTGGGCGATGGCGTCAATGACGCTCCCGCGTTAGCTGTCGCAGATATTGGAATTGCTATGGGGGCACATGGAGCAACCGCAGCCAGTGAAAGCGCAGATGCCGTTATTTTAAAAGATGATTTAAGCCGGGTATCAGAAGCCGTTCGCTTATCAAAAGACACGATGAAAATTGCTCAACAGTCAGTATTGATTGGTATTTTTATTTGTGTTGGCTTAATGTTAATTGCCGCAACGGGGGTTATTCCTGCCTTAATTGGTGCTGCTTTGCAAGAAGTCGTAGATACGGTTTCCATCCTGTCAGCTTTGCGGGCTAGGAGGTGAAATTTCCTAGGTCTTTCATTAATCAGACTTACTTTATTTAGCAGAATGTTTTGATTGAAGGGGCTAATCGTTTCATCAAACATTTAAGGAACCATCTTTATCCCAAAAATAGGAAGTTTTTTTAGTATGAACTATGTTTTATGAATTGGGATAAAAATTATTTAATAAACCAAAATACAAGTAAAAAAATCACCATGAAATTAAAATGATTTCAGGTGGTTTTTTTGTTTATATAGCGCTTACTTTTTTGCAAAGAGTTGTGGCAAAGATATCTACTAACAATAAAAGGCGTTTCCCTCTATAATTTATTTATACAAGGAGATAGTGATATGAAAGATCGAACAGCTAGGTTATTAAGGAAGCTAGTGTCTGCGGAATTACCGGTCAGTATGAAAACGCTTAGTGAGGCGTTTCAATTAAGTGCTCGTACTATGCGAAATGAAATTAATGAATTGAATGCTTACTTATCGCAACAAGGTTTTCCGCAAGTTTATTCGCTTAGGGGAAAGGGGTTGAAACTACAGCTTAATAAAAAAGAGAAAGAAACGGTACTTGCTACTTTGGCCTCAGATAAAAAGAATGAGTTTTTAAACCGCGAGGAACGGATTTTAGATTTGATTTTAGACATTGGTTTAGCTAAAAAGAAGATTTTTTTATTTCGTAAAGAAGAAGAATATCAAGTTTCGAAAAGTACGGTTGATGAAGACATGCGACGGCTTCGTGAGTTATTAAAAGGCTATGGCGTTAATGTTTTAAGCGTTCCTAAAGAAGGATTAATTTTAGAAGGAAAAGAAAAAAGTATTCGTACCATGCTTTATTCTATTATTAATAAAGCGATTGGTACGGTCTCATTAACCGATCAATATAAAAATCAATCGCTGAAGCAAAAAATTATCTTCCGTTATATCCCAATAACTATGATCTCAGAAATTGATTGTATTTATGATTCGTGTATCTCCGCCAGTGAGGATAATTATTATCGTAAAAATTTAGTCACTTTTACCAGTATCTGTATCGTTCGTTTTCTTAACCAGAAAAAAATAGAAAATACCATCTGGTTAAAGAACAACGTTTATACCAGCAAATCAATTGAAATCTTTGTTGAAACGGTTTTTTATCATTTTAGTATACAAGATGCGCTAAATGAATTTAATTATTTAACGTTTATATTGGAAACCCTTAATCAACAAGATATGAGTACCTCAATTGATTGGGTGCAAGCTCAACTATTATCCATACAGTTAATTCAGCATGTGGAAAACCAGACGCATATTCCTTTTAGTAAAAAAGAAGAAGTATTACAAGAAGGGTTGTACCAGCATATTGCTGGCTTGCTTAATCGCGTTCGTTATGATGTACAGTTTGCTAATCCTTTGAAGGAAAACATTCAAAAAAATTATGACGTCATTTATCGTGCGGTAAATAGTTTTGCCCCTGTTATTAACCAGTTAACGGGCAAAGAAATATCACAGGATGAACTAGCTTTTCTGGTGATTCACTTTTCTACTTCATTAAGTGAGTTAAACCAAGAAGTTACTTATTATTACCGTGCAGTAGTCATTTGTAACCATGGAACAGCTACCGGTAAGCTTTTATCGGAAAATCTTAAAGAGTTATTCAATATTGAAGTATTAGCCGTACTCAGTTCACGTGAAATTGGGCTAATTGAAAAACTAGATGCTGATTTGGTTTTTTCAACTGTACCAATTGAAGAAATGAACAAACCATTACTGGTTTTAGAACCGATTATAAAAGAAGATAGCAAAGCGCTAATCCATAACTTTTTGCAACAGAATAAAGAATATCGAAGGATCAGTAGCAACTATCAAGATATGACCCACATTTTTCATTCGCTATTACAAGTAATTGATAGTCAAGTAGGAAATGTGACCAGAGATGCGTACGAAGAATTAGCAGAAATATTTAAAGAAAACCAATTTTCAGTTAACAAGAGGGAGTTACAGCCTATGATTCAAGACATTTTGGAAGATGAACACATTATTTTACAAACAGAAGCAAAAGATTGGCAGGAGTTAATTAAAATTGTCGCAGATCCTCTAGTTCAAGATGCGACAATCACCCAACAGTATGTACAAGCGATGATCGACTCGGTGAATGAGTTTGGGCCTTATATTGTGATTGGTAAGCACTTAGCATTAGCCCATGCGCGTCCTGAAGATGGTGCGAATCAATTGGGATTAAGTGTAGCAACAGTCAAAGAGCCCGTTCGTTTTGGACATGATGAAAATGATCCAGTAAAAATTATTTTTTGCTTATCAGCTGTAGACTCTTTCTCACATCTTAACATTATGAAATATCTAGTTCAGTTGATTAATGATGAAGAAAAAACGGAACAGTTAGATGAAGCAACAACGGTTGAGGACTTTAAAAAAATATTATTTAACGATTAAAGGAGAAAGAAAAAAATGGCAAAAAAAGTAGAAATTTTATTTGTATGTGGCGCAGGTTTAGGGAGTAGTTTTGCAGCTCAAATGTCAGCAGAAGATGTGTTAAACAAGCATAATGTTAACGCGAAGTTAGACCATGTGGATATTTCAACAGCTGCTTCTTCCCATGCAGATGTCATTATTACAGCACAAAATTTTGAATCACAGTTTCAAAAATTTAGCATCGATGAAAAAACGTCAATTATCTATTTAAGAAATATTGTATCAAAAGCCGAAATTGAAGAAAAACTTATACCCGTCTTACAAGAAAAAGGATTCCTAGAAAAATAAATGAAAGGAATGAGTACTTATGAGGATAGTTAACTTTATTATTGAAAACATCTTGACGGAAGCGTCGATCACGATCGCTTTAATTGCCATGTTAGGTTTAATTTTACAAAAGAAGTCTGTTGGTTCAATTATTTCAGGCACACTGAAGACATTACTAGGATTTCAAGTATTAAGTGCAGGTTCTAGCATTATTGTTGATAGTTTAACTTATTTTGGCGAAATATTTACTGAAGGATTCAATATGCAAGGTATCGTTCCTTCAATCGAAGCAATCAACGGCCAAGCTATGAATGAATTAGGTTTAGGTCGAGAAATTGCCTTTACTTTCTTAGCAATCTTTGTGTTTAATATTTTAATCGCACGTTTTACCCCTTGGAAGTATATCTTTTTAACCGGACAAGCGATTTTATGGATGGCCACAATGACGACTATTTTCGGCTTCTTTGTAGGCTTGCGCGGAATTGTTTTAGTTTTAGTAGGTGGTTTAATCGGCAGGATTTTCGCCGTTGCTATGCCAGCAATTGCGCAACCGATTATCCGAAAAGTGACGGATTCTGATGAACTTGCTTTAGGCCACTTTTGTACCATTGGTTATATTTTTGAAGCAGGTGTTGCGAAACTTTTTGGCGAACGAGGCGAAAAGAAAAAATCGATTGAAGATATCAACTTACCAAGTTCTTTTGAATTTTTGCAAGATACCTATCTATCAGTAATGGTGGTTATGGTTCCTTTGTATATTGTCACTGCAGCTTTTGCAGGTCCAGACATTATAGATACAGGCGGCCAAAATTATTTAATGTATGCATTCTTGCAAGCGATTGAATTTGTTGTTGGGATTTACGTTTTACTAGCAGGCGTCCGTTTATTGTTAGGCGAAATTGTCCCTGCTTTCCGGGGGATTGCTATGAAGTTGGTTCCTGATGCTGTACCTGCATTGGATGCGCCCGTATTCTTTCCATATTCCCCTAACGCCGTTATTTTAGGTTTTATTACGACCACCATTGGAACTGTACTTGCCATGTTTATACTGCCGCAATTTGGTCTAGCGATGATCCTACCTGGGATGTTAACTAATTTCTTTGCTGGTGGTACAGCGGGGATTTTTGGAAACGCTGTTGGCGGTCGTCGAGGCGCAATCATTGGTGGAATCGCCCATGGCTTTTTCATTACTTTGTTGCCGGCATTATTAGTAACTATTCTTACAGGCATGGGTTTTATCAACGCTACTGCTACTGATGTCGATACGATTGCTGCCGCGCTATTATATGCTTGGATTTTGAGTCCGATTTTGAGAATGTTTTAGGATATAGAAATTAGGTGAATGGAGAATGTTTAACTTTTTTAAAAAGAAAAAAGAACCGAAAGAGCGGTCATCTGACAAGAAAGAGACCGCTCTATCAGAAGAAGAACAAACAAAAATCGATCAAACAATTGATGAGAAAAAAACAGCAATTGTTAAAGCTGAGGACACTGAGGACCAAGATAAACTGGCGAAACTATATGAAGAGTTAGGTCTTGCCTACTCCCAAAAAAATGATGAAGAAGCGATTCCTGCTTTAGAAAAAAGCTTGGAGTTGAAATTATCAATGGGTGACGGTTATAAAAAATTGATGAGTTTATACAATGAAAAGAGAAAAGAAGCAGCTAGAAAGGGCGATGATGCCGGAATTGATAAATATATGAACAAAATGGACGAAATGAGATCAGTCGCAAAAAAATTAACCATTAGTGGAGACAAATAAAGGAGCTTGAATATGTACAAAACTTTAAAAGAAGTAACACAGACAGCGGAAGAATTGAATATGACAATAGGTGCATTTAACGCGCATAATTTAGAAATGATGCCGGAAATGATCCGGGCAGCCAAAGAAATGGGGAGCCCTATCATTATTCAAACAAGTATAGATACGGCTAAATATATCGGCTATCCTGTGGTTGTTGCCGTGGCAAGAGCGCTTGCCGACAATGAAATGGTCGATGTGGTGTTGCATTTAGACCATGCCAAGGACTTTGATGAAATCAAGGCTGCTATTGATGCAGGCTATTCAAGTGTGATGTTTGATGGATCCGCGCTGCCTTTTAAAGAAAACATAGCGAAAACCAAAGCTGTAGTAAGTTATGCACACAATAGAGGAGTATCGGTAGAAGGCGAGATTGGCACAATCGGCGGTACCGAAGAAGGTATTTCTGTCCCATTGGATGAAGAGATGTACACGCAACCAGGCGATGCTGTGCAATTTGTCAAAGAAACCGGAGTTGACGCGTTAGCCGTAGCTATAGGTACCAATCATGGGCAATTCAAATCTAAAACAGATGTCAAAATTCCATTGCTCAGATCTATCCATGAAAAAGTAGCTATACCTTTAGTCGTTCATGGAGGTACTGGGGTTAAAGAAGAAGACTACCCAGAGCTAATTAATAACGGGATCCGTAAATTTAATGTAGGGACAGAACTGTTAGTTGGCTGGACCCAAGAAGCTATAGATTGCTTTGGCGCAACAGAAGTAAACAAATCATTAAGACACAATATTATTCCAGCAAATATGAAAGTAAAAGAAACAGTTAAACATAAGATTGGATTATTTATGAACTTAGCCGAACCTATGAATGTAGGTCGAACCCCAGATGAATAAATATTTGATTTTAATCGCGGGGAGTCCGGCAACTGGTAAAAGTTACTTAGTCCATGAGATACAAAAAGTACTGCCTTCGATTTTTATCCTCACGCCAGACGAATTGAAAGAAATCTTAGCAGATTCTGTTGGGTTTAATGATTTGGCCGAAAAAGCAAAATTAGAAGAAGAGGTTTGGGCTAATTACTATCGGATTCTAGCTATTTATATGCAGCTAGGCAAACAGTTTATTCTTTCTGAATACCCTTTTTCTGATAAACAAAAAGGTCAGCTCAAGGAATTATCTGAAGACTATGGTTATCAGACCATTACGATTCGTTTGAGAGCAGAATTTGAAACATTGTGGGGGCGTAGAAAAATACGTGATCGACAAAATGATCGGCATCTAAGCCATATTATGTCTCATTACCATTATGGCGACGAACTAACAGATAGAACACAAGCAGATAATTTAATCACTAAATCTGAATTTAGGAAAGTTATTAGTGATAGAGGGTATGATCGGTTTTCTTTAGGTGAAGTTTGGGATTTTGATGTGACAAATTTTGATCAGGTAGATTATGGAGAGTTGTTGAGTTACTTGGGTCGGTTAGAGGAGAAGTAGTTTTGTAGGTTAAATTGGAAGGTTGAATGTATAAAAATAGTTTTTTATTATTCCTAATAAAAGTATTGACTAATGGATGTAAACATATTATGATGTCTTTGTAAACGATAACAAAAAAATTAAATATCAGTGTAACTGTTTGATCAGGCATGATTAAGTTAATCCCGAGGGGTTACTTAATCATGCCTTTTTTTGTTAGGAGGGATAGCTTTGAAGGTTGTACAATCATTAAACCAAAATGCCTTATTAGTAAATAATGACGGAAACGAATGTATTGTCGTTGGAAAAGGAATTGGTTTTGGTAAAAAAAGGGGAGATGTAGTTGAGAATAAGCAAGAGGTTAAGTTTTATAAAATGGTTCCAGAACAAGACGGAGTAAGAGAATTAATTGAAGATATTGATGATAAAAGCTTGCAAATCGCTGAAGAAATTGCTGTACATGCAGAAGAATTTCTTGATAAAGAATTTACTGGTAATTTCATTTTGTCGCTGGCTGGACACATTCAATTCCTTGAAGAAAAATACAGAGATTATATTGAGATTCCAGAACCCTTTCATTACGAACTAAAATATTTATACCCTACCGAATATAGAATAGCTGAATGGGCAATTAACTATTTACAGGAAGAATTTGAATTAGCATTGCCTAGCGCAGAAGTATCTTTTTTTACATTACATTTTGTGAATGGACTGGTAGAAAATGGTTCTTTGAAAAACGTTGTAGAGCTGAGTGATATTTTAAATGAAACAATAGAAATTATAGAAAAAGAAACAAACGAGGTCATGGATAGAGAAACAATAACATTTTCTAGATTTATCATTCACTTGAGATATTTTGTGATAAGAAATCTAGCTAGTACGTCTAAAAGAAGCGATAGTCAAAATACTGACTTTAAGAAGATTTATGATCTGACGTTTGAGATGTATCCTCGCGAAAAACAAATTATCGATAAGATAAAAGAACAGCTTTATATAGATCATAATATAGAATTTGAAAACTTTGAAGATTTTTATCTTTTATTACATTTGGTCAGAATAATGAATAACGGAGTTGAAAGCAGATGAATTATAAGGAAAATTTTAAAAAAGAGTTAACCAATCTTAGCCTGGCTGTAGGTAGTCAAGAACATTTTTTTCGAGTTGTTTCCAATGATTTAAAAGAAAAGGACTATGTTGAACAGTCGTTTGAAGAAGCAATTATTGAAAGAGAAAAAATTTACCCTACAGGTTTACAGCTAGATAATTTTACTATAGCGATTCCGCATACAGACGTTATTCATATAAAAAAGCCTTTTGTTGCTATCTATCGGTTAACAACAGAAATTAATTTTTATCAGATGGGAACTGACGATGTTGTTGTTCCAGTGAAAGATGTCTTAGTTTTAGGAATTAATGAACCTAAAAAACAAGTAGGATTATTATCAAGTTTAATGCAGTGCTTTTCTAAAAATGAATTTATTAAACAGTATAAAAACACAGCAACAGCAGATTCAATTGTAGAGTTAATAAAAAATAATTTATAAATCAGGAGGAATTTAGTTATGAAAAAAATCATTGTAGCTTGTGGATCAGGTGTCGCGACTTCGCAGACGGTAGCTTCAAAACTTGCCAAATTATTAAAAGAAAGAAAAGTACCTGCAGAGGTTGAAGCAGTAGACATTAAATCATTAAAACATCATGTAAAAAGCGCTGATGCCTATGTTTCTATTGTTAAATCAAAAGAAGAATTTGGTATACCTGTGTTTAATGGAGTGGCATTTTTAACAGGAATGGGTCAAGAAGAAGAATTACAAAAAATCATTGATTTAATTGAGGAGGATTAACTATGGATGCACTTCAGACTGTTGTTAGTTACGTTCTAAATGATTTAGGCGCCGCCGTTTTTGTTCCTGCCTTAATGTTGATTATAGGACTTTGTATGAAAATGAAGTTTTCAGAAGCATTCATTTCTGCCTTAACATTAGGTATTGCTTTTACGGGTATGTCAATACTCATTGATTACATGATGGAATCAATGGGCGATGCTGCAGCTAGTCTAGCTCAGAGCACAGGGGTTAATCTACCAGCAGTCGATGGCGGATGGCCTGGAATGGCTGCAATCTCGTGGGCTTGGCCTTACGCATTTTTGATGTTTCCACTTACTATTGGTATTAATATTTTATTATTAATCGCTAATCGTACAAAAACTTTAAATGTTGATATGTGGAATGTTTGGAACAAGATTTTTACTGCTGTAATGGTTTCTTATATTACAGGAAGTACGATTTGGGGATTTGTCGCAGCGTCAATTCAAATTATTTTGGAATTAAAAGCTGGTGATATATGGGGGCCTGAGGTTGAAAGATTAACTAGTATTCCAGGAGTTACAGTGCCACATTTTATCACTTTGATATGTACCTTGTTATTTCCTATTGACGAATTATTAAAAAAGATTCCTTTTTTTAACAGACCTATGGATGCGGATGCACTAAAAGAAAAAATCGGTATCTTTGGTGAAAACTCAGTTATGGGAGGAATCATTGGCCTATTGCTAGGTTTGGCATCGGGGTATGGTGTTGCCGGATCATTACAACTAGCTGTTCAGGCAGCTACTGCACTAACTTTATTTCCAATGGTTTCAAAACTTTTTTCACAGGCATTATCACCAATTTCAGAAGCTATATCAGACTTTATGAAAAAACGATTTGAAGGAAAAGAAGTTTTTATTGGTTTAGATTGGCCTATTCTAGCTGGTCGTAATGAACTGTGGGTAGCAGTCATTATCACCATTCCAGTCTTATTAATTTTAGCTATCGTTTTACCAGGGAATATAGTATTACCATTTGCAGGAATTATTAACCTTTCTTTTGTAGTTGGGGCGTTATTACTTACTAATGCTAACTTAGGAAGGATGATTTTTCACGGAGTTATCTCTGCTCCATTATTCTTATATGGTGCCACTTATTTTGCACAGTATGTAACACGTTTAGCAAATGAAACGGGCGCAGCAAATGTACCAGAAGGGAAATTGCTATCATGGAGTACCTTTGAAGGTCCAGATATTAGGTATCTTTTTGCAACCGGATTTTCTGGCAACATTTTAAGTATTATTTTATTAGTTATCTGGCTAGGCCTGTTTTATTGGATGTATACGAGTAAGAAAAAATATAACCAATCGCTAGAGAATGAGTAGCATGAAAAAAAGAGCTTTTTATTGGAAAATACTTATTGTTTTGGATGTTGGGCTATTTTTATATGGTTTTATTTATAAAAATTGGGTTTTAAGTTTAGTGGCATTAGGTTTAATCCTAATGGTAAGAATATTTGCTTATGATTTATTGTTTAAAAGTTTTGACGAAAAATGGGATGAAAGACATAGGAACTATACTAAAAAGAAAGAAGGAAATTAGAAAAATGACGAAATACACAGAACTGACCGCTGTCAAAGAACTAGCTGACTTAACGTACACAATGTGGCAAATGGGGTGGGATGAGAAGAATGGCGGAAATATTAGCTACCTTTTGTCAGAAAAAGAAGTTAAAGAATTTTATCGGGATCAGGTTCCGAGATTTATCGAGTTAAAAAATATACCGAGTAATTTAATCGGTCGGTATTTGATTATTACAGCTTCAGGAAGCAATTTTCGTTTAGTAAAAGATTCTATCGAAACAACAGTCGGAGTTATCAAAATTAAACAAGAAGGTTATACGATAATAGCTGGCTTTGAGAATAATAATCAACCGACTAGTGAAATCTATATGCATTTACTCTCTCATAGTGCTCGTTTAGAAGTGGATCCAACACATCGAGTAGTTGTTCATAATCATGCGACAGAAATTTCTGAGATGACGTTTGTTCATGAATTAGATGATAAGGCCCTGACTCGTTCTTTATGGGGAATGGTTACTGAGTGTATTATTGTATTTCCAGATGGCGTAGGAGTGCTACCTTGGATGGTTTGCGGGAATGAAGAGATCGGAAAGGCTACAGCGAAAAAATTAACAAATTGTCGAATCGTAATCTGGTCACATCATGGTATTCTAGCAACAGGGAGTAGCTTAAATGACGCTTTTGGCTTAATTGAAACTGTCAATAAGGCCGCTAAAATATATATGAATACTTTTGACAAAAGGATAACCAAAGGGATTACAGATAAACAATTATTAGATGTATGTGATTTTTTTGGTGTTACACCAAAGAAAGGTATTCTTAATTAAACAAGTATAGGATGTATGTTAGATAATAAGACATATTAAATTAAAAATAACTATTAAGAGGCAACAGCGAGTATGATAGCTCGCTGTTGCTTTTTTGGAATGAAAAAGTAACAAGATTCAACACTATTTATTCGAAAGTGTTGGAAGATAAAAAACACTGTTGAGAATATTCAGAAAATAATAGTTTTCCCTTGATATGAGGGCATTAAATTTTTTGGCACGTAACTTGCTTTTATGTCTACAAAGGCGAAAAAGAGGAGGGGTATGATGAATCAAATCTTATTAGCAAGCCACGGCGAGCTTGCTAAGGGAATGCTACAAACAGTAAGCATGTTGATCGGAGAATTAGATAATATCCATGCTTTTTCCAGTTACCGAGACGATGAAGCTGGACTTTTGTATCAGATGAACGAAAAAATCAATTCTTTCAATAAAAATGACAAGATTTACATATTAAGTGATATTTTTGGCGGCAGTGTGAATAACGAAATTCTTACGTTGCTAAATAAACCGAATATTACATTAATTACTGGAATGAACTTGATGTTAGTTGTGGGGATCGCTACCCAAGCCGAAAGAATAAGCGATGATGAGTTAGCAAGGATTATTCAAGAAAGTCAGCAAGGAATTATTAACTGCAATACACTTCTTGAGAAAAATACCAATACGGAAGGTGATGACCTATGATTAAATTAGTTCGCATTGATTATCGTTTATTGCATGGACAAGTTGTTTTTGCATGGAGCAAAGCTTTGGGAATTACACGCACTATTGTGGTTAATGATGAAGCTGCAACAGATGATTTTAAAAAGATGTCTTTAAATCTTTCCAAACCATCGGGGATGAAACTAAATATTTTTACTGTAGACGAAACGATTCAAAAAATACCCAAAATTGAGCAATTAAATGACAATATTATGTTAATTTTTGGCAATACTGAAGAGACTTTAAAGGTCTGTGAAGCTTATCCAAAGATCGAAGAAATTAATTACGGTGGGATTCTCAAAAAAGAAGATGCTAAGCAATACAGTAATGCAATTCATTTAACACCTTCTGAAGTTGAGGATTCAAGAAGGTTAAAAGATTTAGGTATCAACCTATATATGCAACAGGTACCAACTTCTAAAAAAGAAGATTTAAATAGCAAGCTATGACAGCAAAAAAGACAAACTATATTAAGTCAAGAGAATAAACAAAAAATGGAATAACAAAAATTTATTCTTTGGTTTGTCGAAATTTGGGCATACGAAATAAGCCTTTAAAATAGCCATTTTAAAGAAAGGTTGTTTTTTAATTAGTTAACGACCACTTTGTTCTCTTGATAGGGCTCTCCTGTTTTTAAGATATGGAAAATGATGCGAACCAGTTTTTTTACTACATGCGTGATGGCGACCGTATAATGTTTGCCTTCTTCTAACTTTTTGTTCAAATACTTTTTCATTGGAGGCGCCCAAACCGTAGAGAGTCGTGCAGCTTCATGTAATGCCCAACGTAAGGAGGTGGAACCACGCTTCACCATATGACCATTCTCTTGTTGGTTTTCTCCTGAAGTACTGATTGAAGGTTCTGAACCAGCAAAAGCGAGTAATTGAGCGGGCGTTTGGAAATGATCAATGGAACGGATCTCAGCTAAAATAATGGCCCCTAGCTTAACGCCAATGCCTGGAATGGTCAGTATAGGCGAATCAATGGTCTTCATAAGTTTTTCAACTTCCTTCTCCGCGCTTTTTAGTAAGGTAGTGAAATACTCAATCAAATCAATGGTTTGGAGTAATTCAAATTCTAAAATAGCGGATGCTTGACCAATGGTCGAAGCTGCCAGTTGTTTAAAGGCAATGGCTTGTTCTTTCCCATATTTTCCCCGTGAAGATTGGGATAAAAGGTTGGTTAACCGGGTCAAATGCGCCTGAGCGATTTTCTGGGAGAAGGAAAGACTTTGAGCATCTCATAAATGGCTTGGTTATGGTGGGCATTTTGCCCTTCCAGAGAAGGCGCTAATTCGGGAAAAAGAAGGTCTAACAAGCGGGTATAATTGGTCTTTTGTTTCGCACGCGCTTGTTGGAGGCGGCTCACATTTCGTGTGGCATACTTCAGCTCAAGTATACGCGTATCGGTCTCAAACAAGGTTTTATCAACATCTTCTCGTAATTTACGAGCAATGGTCACGGCATCTTTTTTATCCGTCTTAGTTTTACGAAGGGTCTGTTTTTTGGCAAATTCTTTAATCAAAAACGGATTATAACTGAATGTAGAATAGCTATGGGTACGGAGAAAACGAATCAAATTATAGGAATAGTGTCCCGTATCTTCTAAGGCAATTTGAATCTCTTGTTGGGTGGTCACTCGGAGATTCTCAAAGGTCATTTGAAGATGGGTGAAACCCTCCCGGTTATTTTGAATTTTTAAGTGACGGATAAACACTTCTCCTTGACTATCAATGACGGCTAAATCATGTTTGTGCTTAGCGACATCTATTCCTGCATATAACATAAAGAACCACTCCTTGTGTAAAAAAATATGCGCTGTGTTCCACGCTCTCTAAGCCGATGTAACCTTGTGAACTATCAAGCGTCAGGGCGATTGCCTTGCGCTAACAAACTTATTAACAATCTGACAAAGAGTTGTGGTTAGAGCCTTTTTCAACCAGTATTCAAGTAGAATCTGTTGGAGGAAATACTAATCCACAGCGCTTATCATCAGTATAAATAACAATACGGTAAAAAGAAAAGTCATTTTAACTGACTAAATTAAATATACAAGGAGGGATTGTCATGGGCTATAATGTTCAGCCACTACGGTTGCAACAGGAGATTAATGATTTTTTATTTTGCCTGCGACGGAATAAAAATGCGGAACGTGACGTTTTCTTGTTTCTAATTGGAATTAACAGCGGTCTGCGCATGTCCGACATCGTCAAACTCAAGAAAAAAGACGTGATTACCTCAAAAAACCCGCGCATCGTGGAGCAAAAGACAGGGAAAACACGCATTTTATACTTAAGCAGCTTACAGGACTTGATTCACGGCTATACCGCACCCTCAGATCCGGAGGCTTACTTGTTTCCCAGTACTAAGGGCGGCCATTTAGAAGTCAATACGGTCTACCAGATGTTTCAAAAGGTCGCGAAGCTGTTAGGAAGGGACGATATCGGCACCCACACCCTACGAAAAACCTTTGGTTACCACTATTACAAGAAAACCAAAGACGTGGCCACCTTAATGGAAATCTTTGGTCACAGCAGCGAGAAGATTACCAAACGCTACATCGGAATTAATGAAGATGAAATCAGTGAAACGTTATTAAATTTTCGGTTAGGTTTTTGATTGTATTATATAATAGATAAGCACAGTAAGACGGTTATAATCACCCACAGTATTGGACAAATCAACCTTTTTTTGGTATATTATATATACAAATGAGAGCAGGCTCATAGTCAACTTGATATAAATCCGGAACATAAGGGTCCGGCGGGTGGCGAGCACCAAAACTAAACTCGATACAAATCCGGAACGTAAGGGTCCGGCGGGTGGCAAGCACCAAAACTAAACCTGTATAAAAGGCTGCTCTTTTGAACAGCTTTTTTTATTGGGAAAAAGGAGCATTCTTCGCACGTGGCAAAAAAAGAATACAAACGCATGTCTATAAAAGAGACAACCCAAATTACCAGACAGTTAAACGCGATTTATAAGGCTGCCCATCTCTTACAAGAACATTTTGTAGATAAAAAAGTATCCTTTGTCGGAGAAGTCTCAACGGTAGCGATTATTTTTTCGACAACTAATTTTATCTGATGATGTTCTTAAAGAATTAGATAAATTAGAAAGAGCCGGTAGTTCAATTGTATTAACGGCAGTTGATCGTAAGTTAATTATTTTAATGGGAATCCGTGACCAAGTTCGAGCAGGTGTTAAACAAGACCTACAAAAATTAAAATCACTTGGTGTTAAAAATCTCACTGTATTATCAGGGGATAATCAAGGCACAGTTAATTTAGTTAAAAAGGAGCTAGGATTAACCGAGGCTCATGGCGATATGTTACCTGAGGACAAGTCAATTTGAGTACAATTGAAAGAGCTATTGAAAACCTAGGATATTCAGTTATTAGTTCAAAAGTAAAGGAAGGTGTATAAAATGACAACAGCAAATGAAAGACAAGAAAAATTAGCTGCTGAAAAAGCATATAAAGAACACATTCATCATACCAAGATTAATGCTGTAGCTGTCACAGATCATATACTTGCTAATATCCATACCTTACATGTAAAATTACATCAATATCATTGGTATGTAAAAGGCACAAATTTCTATTCATTGCATAGTGTTTTTGAGAATTTATACAATGAGAATGAGACATGGTTTGATAAGATTGCAGAACGTTTGCTAGCTTCAGGATTTAAGCCAGCTTCAACAACTACTGAATTTCAGGAATTTACAATAATTTCTGAAGATCCGTCTGAAAAATATTATTCTGCTGAAGAAATGGTCATACAGTTAGTAGAAGATTTTAGGACTAATCGTGAATTTACCGTTCGTGCAATGCGTTTAGCACAAGAAGAAGCAGATGATGCATTAGAAGATTTACTAATTAGTTATAAAGATTACTTAGATATAAATATTTGGCAACTTCAAGCCTTTGTTAACAAGGATGCGTTAGAAGATGATGACTATATAGATAACGATTAATTAGGAGGAAAGCTGTATGGCACACCATCACCACCATAGTCATATAGATTGTATACGTTTAGTTCCGATTTTTAATCACCTAAATGAAGAACAAATGAGTTTAATTGCGCAATCAGCGCAAGAAGTACATTATGCAAAGAATGCGTTGTTATTTGGAAATGGTGATAAAGATGACACACTTTATATTATAAATAATGGGCGTGTACGTGTTTATAACTTAAATGAATCTGGTCGTGAACAAACTGTACGCATATTAAATCCTGGTGATTTTATGGGAGAAGTGGCTATTTTTCAAACTGAAAGTTACCATTCTAATTATGCTGAAGCAATATCAGAAGTGAGCATATGTAGAATTCATAAAAAGGATATGGATGACTATTTAGGCGCTTACCCAGAAATTATGAGAAGAATACTATCAGATGTTACGAAACGTTTACAGGTATCAGAAAAGCAAACGATGCAGGTTGGTATGGAGCAAGTAGAGTCTCGTATTATTGATTTTCTATCAGAATACGTTGAAGATGAAGAAAACCATACTTATGTGACTTTACCAATGTCGAAAAAAGATCTAGCCTCGTACTTGGGTACAACCCCAGAAACAATAAGTCGTAAGTTCTCATCATTGGAAGAGAGAGGTTTAATTAAACAGCATACTCAAAAATATGTTGAGATATTTGATTTAGATAAGTTATTATTTGCATCAAGTTAAGTTAAATGGTTCTGTGTCAAATAGTATTGGTCACCAACACTATTTATCATAGAACCCAATTTTTTAGTACAATGATCCATGGTGATATCCTTTCTTGGTGTAGTTTTGTTTTAGAAGCCTAAAATGGTAATTATGATATTGATTTTTGGGATTCTTTTCCAGCTGGAATGGACGAGTTAGCGAAAATTTTTAGAATGGTTGTCATGGGTGAAGATACCGTAAAAGGAATTGCAGTAACTATGGAAATATTGCGGATGCAGCGACTATAGCTAAAGAAGCCTTAGAGGCGTTCTGTGACTTACTACAAGAAGAAGGAAAAGGTTGCTTTAAAGATCCAGAAAAAATTGCAAAATCATTCAACGTGCAATTACCATAAGTTATCGGTTAGGTAGACTTGCACAAGAATCCAGCAATGTCGTTCTAAGTGTTCTTGTACGTGAAATTCGTGCGCTTGAAAAGAACATCAAAGACTTGGAAAAGCAATCAAGCAATTATTTGTCGGCATTCGAGAATATCAATATTTGCCCGGTGTTCCAGGTATTGGAAAGGTGTACTCCACTTAATTAATCGTTGAAATCGGTCAAATTGAACGATTGGAAAATCAAACAAAATTGGCAAAATATGCAGGCTTATATTCGAAAGTCAAACAATCTGGTAACTGTCAGTCATAAAATACACCTCTGACAAAACAAGGGAATCGCTATTTTGGATACTACTTAGTTAAAGCTACCAACTCTATAAAAAAGTATCTTCCTGAATATAAAGTTTTTTATCAAAGCAAATGTAAAGAGGTCCCAAATATAAACACAAACGAGCAATCGTCTTAAGTTACGCGTCTTGTGGATACGCTACTACGTAACCATCGACTCTACGCGTTGCCAAGGAGAGTAATAGGTAAATAACATTCTGTTATTGACGCAAACCTTTGAAATCCCCTGTAAAAAATTTGATTTTAGACGGAGCTAGTTAAGTGCGCTTCAAAACAGGTTACACAATAAAAATATTTTCAATCTTCAACTTGACTTATTACCATTAGATTTATTGACAAGAGCCTTTAAAATATATCTATTTTCGGTTTTTTATATTCAACAAGAAAAGACAAGATTCTCGAAGTACTGGAAGATTCTCGTCTTTTCTTTCATTTCATTGTTATTTAAGAGTTAGTTTGTTTTATTGAATATATCCTACTTTTTGCCCTATAAATCGTGTCCGAACATATTGTTCGGGTGCAAAATGGATCTCTGTATATTCAAATATTTGACCGTCATCTAAATAAGCCCAGTTTTGAGTTAGTCCAATACAGTTTTCTTGCTTTAAGGCCAAGTAATTTTTATCTAAATCAGTCGCCAAAATTACTCTATCGACTAAACGTGAGCCAATAATCTTATGATTTGTGACAGACTGAATGTATCGGTAAATTGATTCTTGTGCAATCTTCTTTGTCAATCTTGGTACTACCTCTGATTTGAAAAAGCTATCATCTATCATTACAGGTTTACCATTAATTAGACGCAAACGAATAACGTGATAACAAGTAGTTCCTATTTGAAACATTGATTTCGCTGCAAGTGTAGCATCAACAATTATTAAATCCAACGAAAGTACCTTAGTTTCGATGGATTTTGTTTGAATTTTTGATCCACGCTCCATATTTCCAGAATCGATTAATAAATCCTCAACAGCTACCCTTTGTAAGACTACATTGGCACTACCGAGTTTACTGTAAACTAATCCTTCACTATTTAGCTGACGAATTGCCTTTCGGATTGTATTTCGAGAAACATTATACCTAAATAATTCATAGTTTTTCTGAAAGCTATCTAAAACCTTACAGTGAAGCCATTATTTCACATATTTTACAACACCCTTTGGGTGTACAAAAAGAACCCCAATCTGTTATGGTTAAAGTGACTAAACTAAACCATGAAAGGGGTTCTCTCAATGGCTACATTACAGGAAAAACGGATAAATTTCAATCCTAAACTAACAGTTTCCAACACTGGTGGTAATCTTTCAACAGATGCCGGATTGATTTTAGTAAAAGAATTTATGGACTCACTTGGATTTTTAGAATTGGCCAAAAGCCTCCTTCAAATCAAAGATGACCGGACTTACTGGAGACACGACAATATCTCCTTACTAGAACAACTTCTTTTCCAACTGATCTCTGGCTACGCTGCAGATTCATCAGCTAAATTATTGAAGGAAGATCCCATCTTCCAACTTATTTTAAATAAAGAAACAGCTGCTTCACAACCTTCTCTTTCACGTTTCTGGGACCGAATAGATGAAAAAACGATCCGTCAATTCCAAGATTTGAATCAAGCTTTGATTGATAAAGTACGATTGAAGCGAAACACAACAGAGATAATCATTGATTTGGATTCTACTCATTCGGATACTTTTGGAAATCAAGAAGGAACGAACTATAATGCCCACTATCAAACAAACGGTTACCACCCCTTAGTTGCTTTTGATGGGCTAACGGGCGACTTTTTAAAGGCAGAACTTCGTTCTGGAAATGTTTATACATCAAACGGTGTAAGGGATTTTCTAAGGCCTTTACTCAATCATTACAGCCAGCAACTTCCTTGCACAACGATTCTTGTGCGTGGAGACAGCGGCTTTGCGACACCAGAAGTATATGAAACTTGTGAATTGAACGAAAGCTTTTATGTGATTCGTCTGAAAGCCAATGCTCAACTAGCAAAGTTAGCAGAATCATTCATTTTAATTGGCGATGATCATCATTGGGAAGAAAAAGAAGTTCACTACTATTCTACGTCTTATCGAGCAAAAAGTTGGTCACAAGAACGTCGGGTTTGCATCAAATCAACTAGAGAAGCAGGAGAGCTGATTTTTCGTCATGAATATGTGATCACCAATTGTTCAGAAAATTTATCCGCTGAAAACATATTTTATACCTATCAAAATCGCGGTACGATGGAGAACTTTATTAAAGAAGCAAAGAATGGATTCTATTTTGATAAAACCGATAGCTCAACTTTTCTGGAAAATCATGCTCGTATGATGATAAGCCTATTGGCTTACAATATCGTTAACTTTATGCGAACACTTTGTTTATCGGCAAAAGAAGCGACACTTCAAATTGATACTCTCCGCTTGCATTTATTTAAAGTAGCAGGAAAATTGGTACGAAGTAGCCGTAGATTGCTATTAAAACTGAGCACGACTCATGTCTTTCAAGATAGTTTCTATCAGTTGTTAGAAAAAATACAACAACTCTGTTGGTGACCATCCAAATGAATTTTAAAAAATTCATTTCTTTCAGGGAGTTCGTGCGGCCAAAATTAAGTAATACCCTATCATTCAGCTCATCGTTTTACCTATTTTAACTTTTTCCATCCTTTAATGAATAAAAAAGTAAGTTAATTGGGATGGACAGATGAAAAAAATAACTTTTACAGATAAATTTTAGAAGTATGAATTATTCAGGATTACTGTACCTCTAATATTTTCTATTTTATCGTTTAAAAATAGAATGTCTACTTGTGAGCCTAATAATACTTTCATTTCTAAATACCTCTTATTTCCTTTCAAGAATCACTTTTTTAGATGGCATATTACCATGTCTTATAAACTCGAATATGATTCAGAACTTCCTCTGTCGTGCTTACTGGATAGGCTACAATTAACTAGACAGAAAAATTAAGGTGTGTAGACTAGAAGAAAACATACCAGGAGGAATTTTTATGTCTAAGAGAACACGAAGAACTTTTTCACAAGAATTCAAGCAACAAATCGTCAATCTTTACTTAGCTGGAAAGCCACGTGTAGAAATCATTCGAGAATATGAACTAACGGCTTCAGCATTTGACAAATGGGTAAAGCAATCTAAAACGAGTGGTTCATTCAAAGGAAAAGATAATCTTACGCCTGAACAAAAAGAATTGTTAGAACTACGTAAAAGAAACCAGCAATTAGAAATGGAAAATGATATTTTAAAGCAAGCAGCGCTGATATTCGGACGAAGAGACAAGTAATCGATGCGAATAAGCATCTTTACCCTATATCAGCGATGTGCAGAATATTAGGTCTATCACGTCAGTCCTATTATTATCAATCAAAACCAAAGAAAGACGAATCAGAACTTGAAGAAGTAGTCGCTGAAGAATTTATCCGCAGCCGAAAGGCCTACGGCTCAAGAAAAATAAAAAAAGCCTTATCAAAACGAGGCATTCAGATCAGCCGACGAAAAATTAGTAGAATCATGAAAAATAGAGGATTAAAATCGAGCTATACTGTTGCTTATTTTAAAGTACATCATTCTACTTGCAATGAAGCCAAAACGACAAACGTATTGAATCGTAAATTCTTAAGAGACAACCCATTAGAAGCGATCGTAACAGACTTGACTTATGTACGAGTCGGGAAAAAATGGAATTATGTCTGTTTCATTTTGGATCTGTTCAATCGAGAAATTCTCGGCTATTCTTGTGGAGAACATAAAGATGCCGTTCTAGTAAAAAAAGCATTTAGCCGTATCAAACAACCTCTGACAGAGGTTGAGATTTTTCATACTGATCGTGGAAAAGAGTTTGATAACCAAGCTATTGATGAATTATTAACAACTTTTGACATCAATCGATCATTGAGTCATAAAGGCTGTCCTTTTGATAATGCCGTAGCTGAATCAACTTATAAGTCGTTGAAAGTAGAATTTGTCTATCAATACACATTTGAAACCTTACAACAATTGGATTTGGAGTTATTTGACTATGTCAATTGGTGGAACCACCTTCGGTTGCACGGTACACTTGGCTACGAGACACCGGTTGGTTACCGTAACCAGAGATTGGCGCAGCGAATCCTTGATAATGAGCTCGGATGTGCTAACGCTAGCGAGGCAGTCTAACTTTAACTGTTAGCTCCTGCCGAAGATCGTCACATCCGAGGAGGCTCATTGTCAAGGACAATCGGAATAGGAATCTTTTGCGCTGCTTCATTTTTTTCGTAAAAAAGATAAAAAAAGAAATAAAAAGAAGAAAATCCACGTTTTTTCCCATTTTAATAAGGAAAAATAAACGTTTTCTTTTTTTCTTGAACAGTCTTTCTTTAAAAAAGAGCGCACGAAAGACACGGGTAAAAATACACCGTGTTTTTTTATGATGGCGAGAGTTACGCCGCGGGTCGTTTTTCTTGGGCTAAGGCGCGTTTTTTCTTCGCTAACATCAAGCAAAATGTGGTGGTCACATGCAATTTCATTTTCGCTAAGCCCCGTATCCGATGATCTTCAAAGAGATAATCGCGGTCGATCCGGCCGTTAACCCGTTCCACGGCGGAGCGCTCGTTATAATAACGTTGAAATTTTTTCGAATCCCGCCCGATCAAGTTAAAGACCCGTGGATCTTCGGCGCGTGGAATCGAAACCCGATGAATCCCCGCCCCATTTTTCGGATGCGTTTCATAACGAAGGGTGTCCGAAGCGGCATGATACCCCTTGTATTGCGCTCGGATAAGCTTTCCTCGATGGCTCACATAATAAACTTCACCTTTATAAGTATAAACGAAGTCGGTATCTTGATATTGTCGGGTGCTTTCTCCTTGCCAATGATTTACGATATCGATGATCGGCTTCATCCCTCGATCTTCAATGATCTCGCGTAATTTTCCTCCGTCATAGCCTTTATCTGCGGATAAATGGTCGCAACGTTCCGCCAGCCAGGAAGGCATTTGGGCCACCATTTCCTTAGCCACCGTTTTTTCCCCATTCGCCGCGGGTGTTACTCGAAATAAAAGGGGCAACTCATATCTGGCATCGGCGATTAGATGCACGCGATAACCATAAAACCAAGCGGATTTTGTTTGGATTTTCCCTTCTTTTGTCGTAGAGGTATAAGACTTTTGGGTATAATTGGCATCGTGATCTCGGCGCCCCTCGCATTTTTTCTTTTTTGGCGGTCTTTGGGCATAGGCTTCAATAATTTTGCCATCCAAAGCTAAGCTTTCGCCGAGGTCGGAGAGCGCTTCTTGTAGCTCCTCGGTCATATGGGCAAATAGGGCGTCGAGCAGGTCTTGAACATCGATCAGTCGCCTTTGAAATCGTGTGAAAGCTGAAGGACTAGGAGCTAAACTTTTGCGGCCGTTTTTTCGATTGTAGCGTGGTTCAAGATGACAAGCATGACGTAAAAAAGGATTCCGCTCAAGTTCATTGATTAACTCCGTGGGCCCTTGATGATGGAAGACAAACATCGCAATCCAGCAGCGAAACATCGCGTCGTTCGGCCAATCATCGCGTCCGCTCGCACGTCGGTCATCTAATTCCTGGATCAAGTGCTGGTAAGGGATCTGATTTAATAGAGCTTCAAACTCTTGAAGCGGTCCGCAATCAAAATCTTCAAATAAGTTGATATTGTATGGTACAATAGTTTCAGAATTCATAAGAAAAGCCTCCTATTTAGTTTTGTCGTTACTACTATTATAGTGGAAATCGCTCGATTTGTCGGCTTTTCTTATGATTCTTTTTTCTATTTTCATTTATACCGTGAAATTCTAAAAAAATAGAAATCGGAAAGGCCAAATCCTCATTTCATAGGGTTTTACCTTCCGATTTCTTTTTTATTACAATCGTTAATCCTTGTAAGACAAGGACTTTCAACATCGCGATTTATTCGAATAGCATACGGAAAGAAGTTCTGCACCTTATAAAATTTGTCAAAAAAATTGTTGCCATTCCAAGTAAAAAAGGAAGCAATTTCTCGGCAAAGTTAACACTGAATGACGAAATGAAATTAGCTTTTGAATTTCCAAAAAAATAAAAACACAAGATCTAGACCTTGCCCCTTTTGGAAAAAAGGGGCAAGCCCCCAAAATCGTCTCAGTCACCCAGTTGTAATAGCCTAAAACTGAATGACACTTAAATAAGTCAAGGAACGGGTAAGTATTTTTTGGCAGACCACCAAAAAATCTCCACCCTCACAGTCCTTGACTTCTTTATTTTTGGCTGTGGGCTGTCGTCGCCGACAGTCAAACCAGTTGTAAAAAATATTGGCTATCTTGCCTGTCGCTAAAATAGTGTACCGCCAAAAAACGCTTGAAAGGAATTTTTCTTTTGCTCGCTTGTTGCTTTGTAAGAATAAGTAGCTATTCTGCAAATAACCCTAATATTTCGTATTTCTCTAAAAAACCAGTGTTTGAGAGGGAAGTTCTACGCTCATTTCAGATTGATCTATGGGTAACTATCCATGAAAATGCCTGTAAACCGCTCTTTTTTCAGTTTTTTTAAAGAGAGAGAAAATAAAAATAAAATACCAACTTTTTACGTATATTAATAACGAAGGACTTAAATATAGGATGATCAAAGGAGGCGTTCTTATGTATGAAGACGAATGGAGAGAATACTATGCAACCAAAAATGAGAGCATACATATTACGAGAAACAAACTCATTTTCCAATGCAATGAAGGAATCGCTCTGTCTAATCATAAAACGGAAATTGAAAGAATCATGCATGCATTGGCACTTAAACTCTTATTACTGGAGTTAAATTCATATGATTTTTAATCTGCAAAAAAGTTTATAGCACCGTCGCTTATACCAGAAAATATAACAAACGCCGCATTGTTTTTTTGTGCACTTTAATGATCTATTCAACTAAGGAATTAAGCTGGCTGTCAAGAGAGTAATATCGTATTGAATCTCAGGTGGAAATTTTCTGCGGTATCTTTTTTGACTGAAATGACATTAGTGTCTTTTGGGGATTGTGTATGTAAGTATTTTTTAAAATCATTTTAACAAGTTTTGGACAAAAATTCTCATGAAAAAACAGAATTTAAATAGCATGATAAATTAGAGAAGATAGTTTAATGTGCTTATAGGAACACCCCACTTTTACAGTCACAATCAATAACCTTGCTACTTTCTTTCGAAATTGATAAGAGTCTAAAGGATTGACAACGCTTGATAGTGAGCATAAACTTAATGTACGCTAGTTAGTTTACAAGTGCAAACTAAAAAAGTATGATGTGTCGTCTCTGAAATTCTCCCTGATTCAAGTCATAACCAGAGTACATATCGGTTATTTTTTGATTCCATATTTTTTCCTTTATGTGCTGAGGATTAAGGGGTACCAATTGTAATTGCGCGTTATATGGTCTTTGTTTAGAATCGCTCTCCAAAAAGCCAATTTTTTTGCATAGAATTTTAGATGTGGTACCATTAATTAGAATTATTATAAATAAGAAGTAGGTATCATTGTTTCAGTACAAAGACTAGGAGGAATGGAAGATGGAAATAGACTACAAGGATCATGGGAAGAAGCCGTATATCATTAATATTGAAGACGCCACCACAGGAAATGATAATTACCGGACGACCATTTGGACAGGCAGTAAACTGCAAGTCACCGTAATGTCCATTCAACCGGGCGATGACATCGGTTTGGAAGTGCACGAAGGCATTGACCAATTTATCCGTATTGAAGAAGGAGAAGGCGTGTGTAAAATGGGGCCTTCTAAAGATAACTTACATGTTCAACAAAAAGTGATGGATGATGACGCCGTATTTGTTCCGGCGGACATGTGGCACAACATCGAAAACACCGGTGATAAGCCGCTCAGACTGTATACCATTTATGCTGGTCCAGATCACCTTGAAGGAACGGTTCACCCTACTCATGAAGACGCCAAAAACGATCCAAACGAACACTGAGGTACACTAGGATGAAACAAAAGCCCTGCACCCGTATGGATGGTCCACTGGTGCAGGGCTTTTTTATAAAGGAGAGAAGTGGTATGAGTGATTCATTGTTTCAATTAGAGAAGGTTGGTTTTCAGGCAAACGGAAACCAAATCCTTCAAGATATCTCTTTTACAGTAAACAAAGGGGAAGTGATTGTTTTTTCTGGTCCTTCTGGAAGTGGAAAAAGTACCCTTTTGAAATTAATTGGTACGCTGCTTTCCCCAACTTCCGGAAAAATTTATTATCGAGGTACGGATCTGCAAAAAATCGATCCTGTGGAGTATAGAAAAGAAGTCTCTTATTTCTTTCAAAACGCTTCTCTATTCGATGAGACAGTTCAAGAGAACTTGTCTTTTCCTGCCCGCATAAGAGAAGAAGGATTTGATCGGGAACGTGCAAAAAAATTGTTAGAACGAGTTCAAATACCTGAAACTTACTTATCGAAAGAGGTCAAGGAACTATCAGGAGGGGAAAAACAACGGGTTGCATTGGTCCGAAATTTGATGTATCAACCGAAAGTGTTGCTCCTGGATGAAGTTACCAGTTCATTGGACCAAGAAAACAGAGCGATTGTCCTTGATTTAGTCCGAGACATGATGAAAGACCAACAAACTAAGGTGTTGGCCGTCACTCACAACCAGGAAGAAATCGACCAAGCTTCTCGTCTGATTACTATCAAAGGTGGAAAAATGGAGGAATCGAAATGACAAACAATTTGGAAATCAGTAATCTTTCTTTGCTTTTATCCTCTGTCCTCTTGATAGTTGCCTTGTTGATTGATTACAAAGAGAAATTGGGATTAGGAAACGACATTTTTATTGCGGGAATTCGCGCTGTCGTTCAATTATTCCTTATTGGATATGTATTGAGCTACGTATTACGAGTGGATAACAACTTTCTCACTTTAGCGATGGTTTTGTTCATTGTGTTCAACGCTTCTTATAACGCCCATACACGCAGTGAGGGGATCAACCGCTCTTTTAAAATTTCAACGACGGCTATTGGAGTAGGAACAGCCTTGTCCTTACTCATTCTTGTTTTTTCAGGAGTCATTGACTGGTCCCCTTCCCAAATCGTTCCAATTACAGGCATGATTGCCAGCAACGCCATGACTGCGATTGGAGTGACCTATCGGTCTTTGAATTCAAAATTTACGGACCAACGCCAACAGGTATTGGAAAAATTGGCATTGGGAGCCAATAAAAAACAAGCGTCCATGAGTATTGTAAGAGAAAGCGTCAAAACGGGCATGGCTCCTTCAATTGACCGAACAAAAACGGTTGGACTTGTCAGCCTACCAGGTATGATGTCAGGGTTGATTTTTGCGGGAATTGATCCTGTTCAAGCGATTCGTTACCAAATTGTTGTGATGTTTATGTTGATTTCAGTTACTGCGATTTCTTCGTTTATTGCTAGTTATATGGCTTACCGTGAGTTTTATAACAATCGCAGTCAATTAATTATATGATTTGGGATGATACACTACTCTTAAAACCAGTGGTTACAATTTTATGTAGTTAAAAGAAGACCTCACGAGAATAATTGCAAAAAGTGGAATGGCAACAGTTTTTTTGACAAATTTTATAAGGTGCAGAACTTCTTTCCGTATGCTATTCCGATTGTCCTTGACAATGAGCCTCCTCGGATGTGACGATCTTCGGCAGGAGCTAACAGTTAAAGTTAGACTGCCTCGCTAGCGTTAGCACATCCGAGCTCATTATCAAGGATTCGCTGCGCCAATCTCTGGTTACGGTAACCAACCGGTGTCTCGTAGCCAAGTGTACCGTGCAACCGAAGGTGGTTCCACCAATTGACATAGTCAAATAACTCCAAATCCAATTGTTGTAAGGTTTCAAATGTGTATTGATAGACAAATTCTACTTTCAACGACTTATAAGTTGATTCAGCTACGGCATTATCAAAAGGACAGCCTTTATGACTCAATGATCGATTGATGTCAAAAGTTGTTAATAATTCATCAATAGCTTGGTTATCAAACTCTTTTCCACGATCAGTATGAAAAATCTCAACCTCTGTCAGAGGTTGTTTGATACGGCTAAATGCTTTTTTTACTAGAACGGCATCTTTATGTTCTCCACAAGAATAGCCGAGAATTTCTCGATTGAACAGATCCAAAATGAAACAGACATAATTCCATTTTTTCCCGACTCGTACATAAGTCAAGTCTGTTACGATCGCTTCTAATGGGTTGTCTCTTAAGAATTTACGATTCAATACGTTTGTCGTTTTGGCTTCATTGCAAGTAGAATGATGTACTTTAAAATAAGCAACAGTATAGCTCGATTTTAATCCTCTATTTTTCATGATTCTACTAATTTTTCGTCGGCTGATCTGAATGCCTCGTTTTGATAAGGCTTTTTTTATTTTTCTTGAGCCGTAGGCCTTTCGGCTGCGGATAAATTCTTCAGCGACTACTTCTTCAAGTTCTGATTCGTCTTTCTTTGGTTTTGATTGATAATAATAGGACTGACGTGATAGACCTAATATTCTGCACATCGCTGATATAGGGTAAAGATGCTTATTCGCATCGATTACTTGTCTCTTCGTCCGAATATCAGCGCTGCTTGCTTTAAAATATCATTTTCCATTTCTAATTGCTGGTTTCTTTTACGTAGTTCTAACAATTCTTTTTGTTCAGGCGTAAGATTATCTTTTCCTTTGAATGAACCACTCGTTTTAGATTGCTTTACCCATTTGTCAAATGCTGAAGCCGTTAGTTCATATTCTCGAATGATTTCTACACGTGGCTTTCCAGCTAAGTAAAGATTGACGATTTGTTGCTTGAATTCTTGTGAAAAAGTTCTTCGTGTTCTCTTAGACATAAAAATTCCTCCTGGTATGTTTTCTTCTAGTCTACACACCTTAATTTTTCTGTCTAGTTAATTGTAGCCTATCCATATTACCATGTCGGAAATCGCAGACTTGATTGAGAAAATGTATGGGCATCACTATACTCCACAAACCATGTCCAACATGACTAAAGTGCTGACTGAAGAAGTAAATGCATTTAAAGTTAGAACTCTAAATGATAAGTATGTCGCTATTTTCATGGATGCTACTTATATTCCTTTAAAACGGCAAACCGTCTCCAAAGAAGCAATCTATATTGCCATTGGTATACGAGAAGACGGCACTAAAGAAGTACTAAGTTATGCGATTGCTCGGACTGAATCGACCTACGTTTGGAATGAGTTGTTACAGGACATTTACTCCAGAGGGGTTCATGATGTCTTACTGTTTATTACCGATGGCTTAAAAGGCATGAAAGATACGATTCACCAGATTTATCCTAAAGCTAAATACCAACATTGCTGTGTTCACGTTTCCCGTAATATCAGTCATAAAGTACGTGTCAAAGATCGAAAAGAAATCTGTGATGATTTTAAGGCTGTTTATCAAGCTAGCTCAAAGGAAGAGGCAAATACCTTTTTAGGGAGTATGATTGAGAAGTGGCAGAAAACTTATCCTAAAGTGACGCAGTCACTGATAAAAAATCAAGATTTATTGACTTTTTATGAGTTTCCGCCTGGTATCCGCCGAAGCATTTACTCAACTAATTTAATCGAATCTTTCAATAAACAAATCAAGAAATACAGCCACCGCAAGGAACAGTTCCAAAATGAAGAGTCGATGGAACGTTTCTTAGTCTCGTCTTTTGATACTTACAACCCAAAATTCCTAGGTCGCAGTCATAAAGGTTTCCAACAGGCCGAAGGCGAGCTCGAACAAATGCTGAGTCAACCGATGGAGAATTAGAAACAATCTACAGTAGGGAAGAACCATTTACACAAAATTATTGACGCTCCCAAGCTAAAACTCCTATTAATCGATCTACTAAAAATAAATAAAAAAATTCTTTTCAATTTTTATTTATGGTATGACATAAATAAAGTAAAGTTATTCTTCTAGGTTAATCTTATTAATACTCTTTCTCACTAGTGTTGCATGCAACACTAGTGAGAAAGAGCATTAAATATACTGCAAGGCAAGACATTTGGTAATTGAAGAATAACAAGCAAAAAAATAGCAGTCAGGTCTCTTGACAAAGTATAGTTGCTATTCTTTTTTTAGGCCCTACTTTAATGAAATTTTTGTTTGGAGGGAACGACTTCATTCCTTTGATTATTTCAGTTGAATTTAATAGAGAAGCCTGGCGTCTATTAAGAAATACTTTTCTTGATGAGCGTCAATTTTTTTAACGGAAATCTATCCTATACTAAATTCAGTAAAGAAAAAGGAGGAATCAAAGAAAGCTATTTTAAACAAACCAAAATTATAGGAGGAATAAATCATGACTGAAAATAAAGCTACTCAAGAAAGAACACCCCAAGAAAGATTGCAAGAAGAACAAGAACACAAGGAACATGTTCATCATACGAAAATTAATGCAGCGGCCATTGCGGATCATCTTTTAGGCAACATGCATACATTACATGTGAAACTGCACCAATATCACTGGTATGTAAAAGGAGCCAATTTCTTTACGTTGCATGAAAAATTTGAAGAATTGTATAATCAAAACGAAGAATGGTTCGACAAACTAGCAGAACGCTTGATTATTTCCGGTCATAAACCGGCTTCAACCACCGCTGAATTTGAAAAATATTCCATGCTTTCAGAAGATGCCATCAATAAATACGCTAAAGCAGAAGACATGGTTGAAAATATTATCGAAGATTTCAGAAGTACCCGTGAATTAACGATTCGTGCTATTCGTTTAGTACAAGATGAGGGTGACGATGCTTTAGAAGATACACTGATTGCTTTTAAAAATGACTTAGACAAGAACATTTGGATGCTGCAAGCGTTCATTGGCAAAGAGGCATTGGAAGACGACGATGCGTTTGATGAGGATGAAGATTAGGTTTTTCGTAAACATACATTTAAAAATTAAAGATTTTGGGGTTGGGACTCTTTCCAGCTCCCATTTTTTTGCCGTTAAAAAGACTTTTCTTGATGAGTGTCAATTTTTTTGAGGTAGGGGGCCTTTATACTAAATATAGGAAAGTTAAAAGAAGGACAATAAACTGATAAAGGGGAAGAACGAATTGACTCAATACACCCAACCACATGCAGCAGGAGACCACTCAGCTTGTATCCGCTTAGTCCCGATATTCAATCATTTGGAGGAAAGCTCGATGGATCGCATCGCTGGAAAAGCTCACACGAAGCACTATCAAAAAGGGGAGTTTCTGTTTCGCTCGCAAGAAAAAGATGATGCCTTGTATATTGTGAATCGCGGAAAAGTCCGCATCTATCGCTTGTCTAATTCTGGCAAAGAGCAACTAGTTCGTATTTTGAATCCGGGTGACTTTACGGGAGAATGGACGTTGTTCAATCCTGATGCTGTGCACGAGGAATACGCAGAAGCTACTCGAGATACGTCTGTCTGCATGATTCAACAACATGATGTACAAGAGTTTCTAAAAGAGTATCATGCAATTTCGTTAAAGCTGCTAGGAGAAATGTCGCAGCGGTTAGAAAGCTCCGGACGTCAAACTGCACAAGTAGCCGTGGAGAGTGTCATTACCCGTTTAGTTTTGTTTTTGGCAGAAAATGTGGAACCTGAAATGGGCAACTCTCCCACCATCACCCTGCCGATGGCAAAAAAGGACATTGCTTCCTATTTAGGAACGACACCTGAGACCATCAGTCGCAAATTTGGAGAATTGGAGGACGAGGGATTGATTCAACAGCTGTCTGGGAAAAGGATCAAGATTCAGGATTTAGATGATTTATTGCTTTACAGCGAATAATCGGACACACTTTTTTCTACACGTTGGTGTTCTGTCGCTCTTCATTAACAACGGGACAGACCTCAGTGCTTTTGCTTCCATCTGTCCGTTTTTGGCTTTTTTAAGACAGAACGACCTTCATTCATTGGAAAAATAAAAGTACAAACATGATAATCCTCAAGTTTCTTTGTTTTATTTTTCTTTAAGATAGGGTTGCCGAACAAAACGTAAAAATAAGTAGAGGTGAATGTGCATTATTTTTGGGTGATAGTTGCCATCACGTTGTCAGCAGCGGGTGCATTCTTTGTCGTCCCTTTCACCAAGAACACGATTGGCGGCGAAGCAAAAACGTCTAACGTTGTTGAGGCAGATAGGTTAGCTATGGAAAAAGAAGAGGAAGTTGTAAAAGGAGCCGGCGTAATCGGACACGGAAAAGTGGCGTATTACGAAGCGAGTGACCAGGGAGCTAAAAGTGAATTCACTGTTTGGTTTCCATGGAGCTTAGCCGGAATCTTGTTCAGCATCACCATGACTAGAATGACGCGAAAAATTGAAGAAATGGAGCAAATAGAATGGGATTCGTATTAGGCGTTTTGAATCCCCATGTGGTGGAGATTGGTTCTGTTGTGATTCATTGGTATGGAGTCATTATTGCAGCGGGCATATTAGCGGCTCTCCAGTTGAGCACCAAGGAAGCAAAGAAAAAAGGACTGGAAGAGGATACCATTATCGATATGGCCTTATGGGCAATTCCGATTGGACTCCTCGGCGCTCGGCTTTATTATGTGTTATTTGAACTTGGTTATTATCTGCAAAATCCAGGACAAATCCTTGCGATTTGGAATGGCGGCATTGCGATTTATGGGGGATTGATTGCAGGAGGGGGTACGCTATATTGGTATGCAAAGAAAAAAGGTACTTCTTTGGCACTCGTTCTTGATATTTTAGCGCCCAATGTATTGTTAGCCCAGTCCATTGGTCGTTGGGGCAATTTTATGAATCAGGAAGCTCATGGTGGACCGGTTACTCGTCAATTCTTGGAAAATCTTTATTTACCTGAATTTATCATTGAACAAATGAATATCAATGGTACCTACTACCATCCGACTTTTTTATACGAGTCATTGTGGAGTTTGTTGGGCTTTGTCCTCATCGTCACTATACGGAACCGAAAACAGCTTTTGCGTCAAGGAGAAGTCGCTTTGAGTTACGTTTTGTGGTACTCAGTGGGTCGGTTCTTCATTGAAGGTATGCGAACGGACAGTTTATGGATTGGCGAGTGGATCCGCGTTTCGCAAGCCTTGTCTCTGGCCCTGTTTATTGGCGCGATTGTAGTATGGTTTATACGCAGACAAGATTATCCACCAATTTCTTATTATTCTGATGGCAATAAGGGGCAGAAAAAGACTATTAAGATGGTGAATTGAGCAAAAAGATAAAAAGAAGTGCAAAACTTGATATGCGTCAATTTTCGTTTGCTAAAAGTGAGCTATACTACAGTTGTAAAGAGGAAAAGGCAGTGTTCATTAATCTGCTGCCGATAAAATAAAAACACATAAAGGAGATAGGAATTATGGAAAAAGCTATATTGCAATTAGAAACGTTGTCTTGTCCAAGTTGTATGCAAAAAATTGAAGGTGCCGTGAAATCAGTTAACGGTATTGATAAAGACAGCATTAAAGTATTATTCAACTCCAGCAAAGTCAAAACCAATTTTGATTCAGCTGTCACTTCGATTGAAGAGATTCAAAAAGCTATCGAAAACGTAGGCTATCCGGTCCTTAAAGCAAAAGTCAAGGCCGCTTAACAGATTAAATGAACTAGGCAATTCTGGAAGAAAAGCTATTTTTCCAGGATTGCTTTTTTTGTTGCAATCCGATTCGAGGTGCTTAGAAACGATAAAAGAGAACTTTCTAAACTTGATGTCAGTCAATTAATTACTTAGGCAATTATCTTATACTGTGTTTATCAATAAAAGAGAAATTAAATTTGGAGGGAAAAAGCATGCAACAATATATATTAAGCAAGAAAAATGTTATCACCGTCATCAGTGGATTGTTAATCGTACTCGGTTTCTTCAGTCACTTTGTTTTAGAAAACGTAGGACTTTCAGAGTGGTCTTTGATCATCGCCTCTGTCTTTGGGATTACGCCAATTGCCATTCAAGCGTTTCAAGCAATGAAAGTCAAAGTCATCAGTATTGATGTCTTAGTCAGTATTGCAGCGATTGGTGCGCTTTTTATTCAAAATTATGAAGAATCGGCTATTGTCACGTTCTTATTCTTATTCGGACACTACTTGGAACAACGAACATTGAACCAAACGCGATCTGCTATCAAAGAATTGACTGAAATGGCACCCGAAAGCGCCTTGAAACAAATGGATAATGGCGAATTTGAAGAAGTAGAAGTGGATGATGTAGATGAAGGGGATATCTTGCTCGTTAAAACGGGTGCGAAAGTTCCAGTAGATGGTACAGTCCTTACGGGTGAAGGGCATATCAATGAAGCTAGCATTACAGGTGAAGCTGTTCCGGTCAACAAGCTAGCTGATGCAGAAGTTTTTGCAGGAACCATTTTAGAAAACGGAACGATTCAAATCAGAGCTGACCGAGTTGATGAGGACACCACATTTGGAAAAATTATTGAACTTGTGGAAGAAGCACAAGATTCTAAATCCGAAGCGGAACGGTTCATTGATCGCTTTTCTAAATACTACACACCAGCTGTCTTGGTTCTGGCAATTGTTGTATGGGCGTTCAGTCAAAATATTGAGTTAGCAATCACCATCTTGGTTCTAGGTTGCCCAGGCGCATTAGTTATCGGAGTGCCTGTCTCAAACGTTGCCGGTATTGGGAATGGTGCTCGTAACGGTGTTCTTTTAAAAGGGAGTGAAGTCATTCAAGACTTCAGCAATGTGGATACAATTGTATTTGATAAGACAGGTACTTTAACTGTCGGAAACCCAACCGTTGCAGCGACTGAACTGTATGAAAAAGATTCTGCTGAAACGCTTGGCTATCTGGCCAGTGTGGAACGGGAATCAGATCATCCATTAGCAAAAGCGGTCTTAAATCAAATTGGAGAAACAAATTTTTATCCTGTTGAAGGAACTGAAGTCGTGAAAGGCGGCGGAATCGTTTCAAGTGTAGCTGGACATAGAGTGGCTGTTGGGAATGTGGCCTTGATGGAAAAAGAAAATGTCACTCTCAGCAAAAAAGTGCAAAAAGATATCAAACGGTTTGAACAACAAGGGAACTCTCTCGTTTTGACAGCGGTCGACGGTGAATTAAAAGTACTGATGGGCATTCGCGATCAAGTCCGTCCGGGTGTGAAAGCTAATTTGCAGGAATTAAAAGACTTGGGCGTGAAAAATCTAGTCGTTCTTTCAGGAGATAACCAAGGAACCGTTGATGTGGTCGCCGGCGAACTTGGTTTGACCGAAGCTCACGGCCACATGTTGCCGGAAGACAAATCGGCTTATATCGGAAAACTTCAACAACGTGGTCAAATTGTAGCCTTTGTTGGAGATGGCGTTAACGATAGTCCGTCCTTAGCTTTAGCAGACATTGGAATCGCAATGGGAAGCGGAACGGACGTAGCGATTGAAACATCCGATGTCGTTTTAATGAACTCGAACTTCAGCAACTTGCCTCACGCATTAGGATTAGTAAAAGCTACCGCAAATAATATGAAACAAAATATCGTGATTTCAATTGGAGTAGTGTTGGTCTTGTTGACCAGCGTCTTCTTCAGCGAATGGATGAATATGTCTATCGGAATGTTGGTTCATGAAGGTAGTATCTTGGTGGTAATTTTCAATGGCATGAGATTAATGAAGTATAAGTTGAAAAGTTGAAAAGAACAAAAAGAAGTATCAGCACCTGCAGAGAAAGTAAAAATATCTTAAGAATAAATTAGAAGAGGCTGAGACAATAGTCCATCCTTGAAATGACAAAAGCGGAAAATCCCAGATTTAAAAATCTGAGTTTCCGCTTTTTTGAGTTCTTGAAAAAAAAATAAGAGTATAGAGTATGCTCTTTATAAAATTAATTTTCGTGTAAATGATTAAAAAATCTAATAATAAAATTTAAATTCCTATTAAGTTGTAACACATGAAATTAGATAGAATCATGTATTCAGAACCTTGATATTTTGAGGTTATTTTTTTGCTAATCAGAGGTACTCTTAGAGATGGCGGCAGGAATTTAAGCTAGTACAATTACTCAAAATTATTTTTTATTGACTATAGATAGATAAAGTTCTATATTATATATAGATAATTGTCTATGTATTAGTTTCAAAATAAATTCTATACAAAGGAGCAAAAAAATTATGACAGAATTAGCATTATTTGAACCAGCAATGTGCTGTAGCACAGGTGTATGTGGACCATCTGTAAATGAAGACTTATTACAAATTACTTCAGTTATGAACGCTTTAGATACATTAGAGGGGTTTCAAGCTAAAAGATACAATTTATCTAGTGATCCTCAAACATTTGTAGAAAACGAACAAATGAGTAAATTATTGCAAGAAAAGGGCGCTGATGCGTTGCCAGCAACATTATTAAATGGAGAAGTAGTTAAAGTGGGAGAATACCCTTCAATTGAAGAAATAACAGCTTTTACAGGAGTCAGATTTGTCCCAATGGGCTCGAATGACGGTGGCTGTTACGGTGGCTGTTGTGGATCAAATTCAGGATGTTGTTAGGAGGATTTTAAAAGATGGAAAATTATCAACCAGAACAATTAAACTTTACAAAATATCTTTTCTTTACTGGTAAAGGCGGAGTAGGAAAAACATCTACAGCTTGTGCTACCGCAGTTTCTTTGGCGGATAGTGGGAAAAATGTTATGTTAGTGGGTACGGATCCTGCTAGTAATTTACAAGATGTTTTTGAGAAAGAATTAACAAACAACGGCTTAGAAATTCCAGAAGTGAAGGGATTAACCGTAGCGAACTTTGATCCAATTACTGCTGCACGTGACTATATGGAAAGTGTTGTTGGTCCGTATAGAGGGGTTTTGCCTGATTCAGCTGTAGCCAACATGGAAGAGCAATTATTAGGTTCTTGTACCGTTGAAATTGTGTCTTTTAATGAGTTTGCTGGCTTTTTAACGAATCCAGAAGTTGAAGCTCAATATGATCACATCATTTTTGATACTGCTCCAACTGGACACACATTAAGAATGCTGCAACTGCCTTCTGCATGGAGTAACTTCTTGGATGAAAACACTACTGGTGTTTCATGTATGGGTCAGCTATCCGGACTTGGCGATAAGCAAGAAATGTATGAACACGCAGTAGACACACTATCAGAGGGTACAAAAACAACCTTAATGTTAGTTACACGTCCGCAAAACGGACCACTGGTAGAAGCGAATAGAGCTTCTGAAGAATTAAAAGAAATCGGTGTGTTAAATCAACAATTAATTATCAATGGATTATTAGAAAGACCGACAGATAGCGTTTCTCAAAAGATTTATGATGAACAACAATTAACGTTAAAAAATATGCCTGATAATTTGAAACAATTTTCAAAATTTATCGTTCCATTACGCTCATATAACGTAACAGGTGTTGAAAACTTACGATTACTTTTAACATCAGATCAAACAAATGCCGTTGTAGAAGCTCCAGAAGTAATGGATTACCCTAAATTACAACACATTGTAGATGAATTAGATCGTACAAATAAAAAAGTTGTTTTCACTATGGGTAAAGGTGGCGTTGGTAAAACTACGATTGCTGCTACACTAGCAACGGGATTGGCAGCCAAAGGAAAAAAAGTTCATTTAGCAACAACAGATCCTGCTGCTCATTTGGGATTTGTAATAAAAGAATCGGATTCAATTAAAATGAGCCATATCGACGAGAAAAAAGAATTACAGGATTATAAGGAAGAAGTGTTAGCTACAGCCCGTAAAACAATGTCTTCTGAGGAATTGGATTATGTTGAAGAAGATTTACGCTCGCCTTGTACTCAAGAAATTGCCGTTTTCAGACGATTTGCAGAGATTGTCGCTACAGTTGATTGCGATGTAGTCGTCATTGATACCGCCCCAACTGGACACACTTTATTGTTATTAGATTCCTCTCAAAGCTATGCTAAAGAAGTGGAACGAACTTCTGGTGAAGTTCCTGAGTCCGTTCGTAGACTGTTGCCAGTCTTACAAGATCCAGAACAAACCGAAGTTGTCATGGTTACTTTACCTGAAAATACACCAGTATATGAATCTATGCGCCTACAAGAAGATTTAAATCGTGCTAAGATCGCTCATACTTGGTGGGTCATAAATAATAGTATGCTAACGAGTGGTACAACAAATGAAGTGCTCAAAGCTCGTGCTAAAAGCGAAGTCACTTGGATTAATAAAGTAGTGGAACTATCTAATGATCATTTTGCAGTAGTAGAGTGGAGTCCCATCGAAGTAAAAGGTTCCGTTATTGAAAGTATTTTAAATTAAAAATATACCTTCCTAAATAGATAACATATGTCTATTTAGGAGGGTATTTTTAATTGTTGCATATAGATAGGACATCATCTATATTTAAATTAAGAGCACAAAAGAAAGGAGTTTGTTTATGGACTATGAGTCTTATGCAGCCGTAATGAAAGCTTTATCTGATCCTAAACGAGTAAAAATATTAGATATTATTTCTTGTGGTGAGCTATGCGCTTGTGATATATTAGAGCAATTTGATTTTACCCAACCGACTTTATCCCATCATATAAAAGTTCTTGTGAATGCAGGTTTAGTAAACGTAGAAAAAAAAAGGAACATGGCACCATTATTCATTGAATGAAAAAAATATGAATCAATTGGTGATCGATACTAGTCAACTTACTTCAAAAAAAACTAGTTGTATTTGTTCTGAAACAGATCAAAAAGGAGCTGCTTTAAGTGAAAAAACTCTTTTTGTATGAGCCAGCGATGTGTTGTAGTACGGGAGTATGCGGTCCTTCAGTAAATGAAGACTTAATACGAGTTTCTTCGATCATGAACGAACTAAAAAAAGCAGAAGGTATTCAAGCTGTCCGTTATAACTTATCAGCTAACCCTAATTCTTTTGTTTGAAATAGTAAGGTTACGGAAATTTTGCAGGAAAAAGGAATGAATTCTTTGCCTATAACCGTTGTAAATGACGAAGTTATAAAAATAGGTTCGTACCTTTCTAACAAAGAAATTATGGACTATACAGGTTTACAGCTGATAACGATTTGAGTTCTTTAATGAGCAAATCCGTTCTACTAACAAGCTTTTATTAAACAATAAGTGAGGAGAAAAAACTATATGAAAATTATTGTCATTGGATCCGTTGCAGCAGGTACTTCTGTAGCAGCTAAAGCTAGAAGAAACACAGAAGAAGCTGAAATTATCGTTTACGATCAAGGAAAAGATATTTCTTATTCTGTTTGCGGGATTCCTTATCAAATTGGTGGCGAAGTTGAAGAATTAAGTGCCTTAACCCCGAGAAATGCAGCATGGTTCAAAAAGAGATACAATGTTTCAGTTTTCACCGAGCATAAAGTGACAAAAGTTGATCATGCCAACAAACAGTTAGAAGTGACGGATCTTGTTTCTGGAGAAAAGAAACTAGAAAATTACGATGTATTGGTTTTTGCTACAGGGGCTTCTCCATTCACTCCACCTCCATTTAATCAAAAAGAGTATGATAATGTGTTCCAAGTTCGAAATATTCAAGACGCACGAGATATTGGAGCCTATTCAGCTAAACAACCTAAAAAAGCATTGATTATTGGTGCTGGATTTATTGGTTTAGAAATGACAGAACAATTAATCCATAAAGGATTAGAAGTAACAATCGTTCAATTAGAAGATCAAGTCATGCCTCCTATGGACGCAGATATGACTTTCCGTGTAGAAGAGCATATGCGTGCAAAAGGTGTTAATTTAATCCTTAGCGACACGGTAAAAACGATTGAAGGAGAAACGTCAGTAGAGAGAGTTATCACGACAAACGGCATTACAATTGAACCAGATATCGTTATTTTATCAGCAGGTGTACGTCCAAATACAGAATTAGCTAAAGAAATGGGCGTAGAACTGGGAGCTTCAAGAGCAATTGCGGTCAACAAAAAAATGCAAACTAATCTTCCAGATGTTTATGCGGTTGGGGATGTGGCAGAAAGCTTCTCCGTTATTACAGGTAAGCCAATCTACCGTCCGTTAGGCTCAACGGCTAATAAAATGGGTCGAATCGCTGGAGATGTCATTACCGGTGGCGATTTAGAGCACAGAGGTGTCTTAGGAACAGGAATATTCAGAATCTTTGATCTACATGTCGGTCAAACAGGATTAACAGAAAAAGAAGCGAAAAAAGAAGGTTATGATGTTGAAATCTTATATAATATCAAGCCAGACCACGCCGAGTATTTAGGTGGGAAAGAATTGACTATCAAAGCATTAGCAGATAAAGAAACCGGTCGCATCTTAGGTGCACAAGCTATCGGTCAAGGTGGCGTAGACAAACGAATTGACGTAATCGCAACAGCTATTACGTTTAAAGCAAAATCGGAAGATTTATTCCATTTAGATTTAGCCTATGCACCACCATTTGCGACAACGAAAGACCCCATTCTTTATACGGGAATGGCATTGGATAATGCATTAAAACGAAATCCATTGTTAACACCAGCTGAATTAATACGTCGCCAAAATAGTGGTGAAAAATTACAAATTATCGATACACGTTCTAAAAAAGATTATGACAAATCACATGTTAAAGGAGCAATTCATGTTCCTTTGGCTGAACTGAGAGAAAGAAATGTAGAATTAGACAAATATGTAGCAACGGTCACTTATTGTAATAAAGGTGTAACTGGTAATGCATCTCAAAATTTATTATTAAATTATGGATTTGAAAAAGTTTATAATTTATCTGGTGGGAATAAAAATTATCAAAGTTATCTTAAAATGTTAAAATCGAAATCAAAATAAATAAAAAAAAGAATCAGACAGCCAAAAGTTGCTGTCTGATCTTTTTTTTACGATTTAAATAAATGAAGCCAATACGGTAGCGCCCCCCAAAAGTTTAGATTTCACTCTAACTTTTGGGGGGCGCTACCTATTTGAGTATTGAGAGAGCTTATTTTAATTTTAGAGCGAAAGAGCTTCATCGTATAATTTAATTTTTTACCAGTTTTTTAGTCGTTTTGTCTATAAATGTCAGCTCTAAGTTTAAACCGTCTGCAATTTTTGTAATGGTCTTTAGAGAAGGAGCATAAGAAAAGTTTTCTACACGAGCTATTTGAGCCTGAGAAACATGTACTTTTTCAGCTAATTCTTTTTGAGTCATATTCTTTTCTCTACGGAGACTGGCTAATAAAGCAGTCAACTCAATCAGATTTTTATCTTCTTGAGAAATGCTGCTAATGTCTTTCTTTACATCTGTCCATTTCATACTAATCATCCTTTCTTGCGTTCTAACCAATCAGCTAATTCACGTTTAGCTTGTTCAATTTCTCTTTTGGGTGTCTTTTGGGATTTTTTTCTAAACTGGTGTAATAAAATTAATTCATTATCTTCTAAGGTTGCAAAAAATACGCGATTAGGAACTGGGCGTAATTCCCAAATTTTACCCTCAATCTGTTTAACAAGAGGCTCACCTATAAAAGTGCCGTCATATTCCAGACGTTCCATTTGATAATAGAGCTTTTTTAAGGTGGATTTATTTTCTTTAGTCGGGTTACTATCCAGTTCTTTGATCCAATTCACTATTTGACTTTGGCCTTTCTTATCTTCATAGAACTCTATTTCATATTTTTTCATAGAAACTCCTATCACTCTCTGTATACCTCTATAATATATCAAAAATGATATATCATCAAGTTTTATAATTGCTTTTCAATACATGAAATTGCTTATAATAGTGTATTGAAATTAAGGTAGATTGACAAACGAGTGATCAAATAGATATACTACATTCAAACGACCGTTTGAATGTGAGGTGAGATGAATGGAAAAAGTTTGCCAAGTGACTATCGTACATAAAGAAAAAGTAAATGTAATAAAAAAAAATTGGATCAAAAAGATTTTTCAAACTTACTTGTGTTAGGGAAATGTTTCAGCGATTCTTCTAGAATTAAAATTTTTTATGCTTTAGAAACCTATAAGGAAATGTGTGTCTGTGATTTAGCAGAAATACTTAATGCTAGTGTCGCTACAACGTCACACCATTTACGTTTTTTAAAAAAACATGGAATGGCAAAATCACGTCAAGATGGAAAAGTAGTTTATTACTCAAGTTTCGCACACCAAATCTGGGAGATAAGCCTTGATATAACGGGGCAGAGTATCCACCCAGTGTTGGAGTTGACTTGTAATAAAATCTTGTAATTGGCTTCCTGATTCTTCGCTTACCGCTTGAATAATATGTACTAATTCGATAAGAGCAGCGGACCAATCGAGTTCTTTTATTTGATCGCCCAGTTCATAAAATAAGCCACCTAAGGTCCGCTCATCATTGGCACAGCGCTGCTGCCAGCTTAATAAAATATACCGTGTGAACACAATGGTGGTGTGACAAATTAAGGCTTGATAATGTCGCGTTTGTGTTTCTTTAGTCAGATGAAGCAATGATTTCGATGCCTTAAAAAATGTCTCGATGTCCCATCTCGCCGAGTATGTTTTGACCATTTCTTGGGAAGATAAATCCAGATCATCGGTCATAATCGCCAACCAAGCACTTTTCTTATTGTGATTTTTGACAAAAACGATTTTCACGGGATTTTTGCCGGAGCTTGGTTTCACCACAATCGAGGAAATAATCGCTTCTTGTGTATATTCTTTCGTAGATTTGGCATAAAGTTCTTCCAGCTTGTATAAACGTTGATGAAAAAGGTATTTGGTTTTTCCATTTTTCACCATCCCAATGGTGTGAATCCCATATCGTGTAATTGGTCTATCATTTTAGGGAAGTAAACCATTTATCCATCAACACATGGGTGGCGTAAATCCCTTGGTTCAAGGCGCGTTGAACCATCTCAAGTGCCACTTCGGGCATTTTACGACTTGATTCGTTGAATCGTTTGGCTCCTACGGTTCGTTGATCTTTTTCTGCTATTGTTTGGTTCACTTTTTTCTTACCGGATAGTAACCCGAAATCAATCGGAATGAAAGAATAGCCATCGGAGAACCCTAAAGTAAGCATACGATACCCTTTGTATCCTTGTTTGAGCGCATGATCCCAAAGACGAGCTAAGCCTGGTACCTCTTGGCTTCGATTACGATAAAACGTCGAATCATCCAAGATCAACGTCCGAATATGGGTTTTCGTATCCGTTAAAGAATGGAGCTTTTCGATGACAGACGCACTAAACCGAAGTAAAAACAGACGCCAGTTGTTATGGGGATTGTTCATCCATCGATACACGGTATCTTTTTTCATGTATTGGTCGCTTTCCCGCCCACTGAGAACTTGGTTTAAGGATTTTCCTTTAAAGACGAGGCTAAAGAGAAAAGTGAATAGAATAGCCACCGAATACCCTTTTTGCTTTTCCATATGGGCTTGTTTTAAAAATTGCGTGACTTTTAATTCAGAAAAAAGGGCTTTTATTTCATTCGGTAATTGATTTTTAATAGCTTTTAAGTGTACCATAAAGGCAAGAACTCCTTTGTTTTTGGTTTGTGGTTAAATCAATTATAAAACAAAAGGAGTTCTTTTTGTATAAAAAGGTAGGCAGTCAATATCAGGACTTTTTTCGACCTAAGAGTTGATAAGACCGTTGTTTAATATCATTTTACATGTGCGAAACTTGAGTTTATTACTCTTTAGCGAATGAAGACATCCTTTCCGCTATTCATGTTTTTTTAAAGTTATCAGAAAATCTATCTATGAAATCTTAGTTTGGAGGAAGTTATTTTGTTACAAAGTATTTTTTCAGCTATCGCTATTTATATTTCTACCAGCATTGATTATTTGTTTATCTTGCTAATTATCTTTTCTCAAAGTCACACACAAAAAGGTATTCGTCACATTTTTTGGGGTCAATATCTTGGAACAGGCATTTTGGTAGCCGTAAGTTTGTTTGCTGCTTATGTGCTAAATTTTATTCCGCAAGATTGGATCATTGGATTTCTTGGATTAATTCCAATTTATTTAGGTATCCGTGTCGCTGTGATAGGCGAAGAGGAGGAAGAAGAAGAGGAAGTCGTTGAAAAGTTAGAATCTAGAGGAACCAGTCGGTTATTTTGGACTGTCACCTTAATAACCATTGCGTCAGGTGGCGATAATTTAGGGATTTATATTCCCTACTTTACTTCGCTAGCTGTTTCCGAAATTGTTATTACTTTAATCGTATTTGCTATCTCTGTTGCGGTTCTTTGCTGTGTCAGTTATAAATTAGCCAAAATTTCCTTTGTTTCCGAAACGTTAGAAAAATATGAACGAATCATTGTTCCTATCGTGTTTATTGGTTTAGGAATTTATATATTGATCGAAAATGGTACGATTCAAACTGTATTGAGTTTATTTAATTAATAAATAGTTTGATTGTTAGTACAAAAAAAGACAGCGATTAAAACTCGTTGTCTTTTTTTTGTACTAACAGATTGGCGCATTATCTAAGTAATATAATTCGATACATGAAATTACATAAAATCATGTATCAAGAATCCTATCCCTATAGGGTTCTTTTTTTTTACTCTCCCTAAACACACGATTTCGTGTTATAATAACTATAATCATGTATTCGAACAGACTAAAAAGACAAACTATATTAAGTCAAGAGAATAAACAAAAAATGGAATAACAAAAATTTATTCTTTGGTTTGTCGAAATTTGGGCATACGAAATAAGCCTTTAAAATAGCCATTTTAAAGAAAGGTTGTTTTTTAATTAGTTAACGACCACTTTGTTCTCTTGATAGGGCTCTCCTGTTTTTAAGATATGGAAAATGATGCGAACCAGTTTTTTTACTACATGCGTGATGGCGACCGTATAATGTTTGCCTTCTTCTAACTTTTTGTTCAAATACTTTTTCATTGGAGGCGCCCAAACCGTAGAGAGTCGTGCAGCTTCATGTAATGCCCAACGTAAGGAGGTGGAACCACGCTTCACCATATGACCATTCTCTTGTTGGTTTTCTCCTGAAGTACTGATTGAAGGTTCTGAACCAGCAAAAGCGAGTAATTGAGCGGGCGTTTGGAAATGATCAATGGAACGGATCTCAGCTAAAATAATGGCCCCTAGCTTAACGCCAATGCCTGGAATGGTCAGTATAGGCGAATCAATGGTCTTCATAAGTTTTTCAACTTCCTTCTCCGCGCTTTTTAGTAAGGTAGTGAAATACTCAATCAAATCAATGGTTTGGAGTAATTCAAATTCTAAAATAGCGGATGCTTGACCAATGGTCGAAGCTGCCAGTTGTTTAAAGGCAATGGCTTGTTCTTTCCCATATTTTCCCCGTGAAGATTGGGATAAAAGGTTGGTTAACCGGGTCAAATGCGCCTGAGCGATTTTCTGGGGAGAAGGAAAGACTTTGAGCATCTCATAAATGGCTTGGTTATGGTGGGCATTTTGCCCTTCCAGAGAAGGCGCTAATTCGGGAAAAAGAAGGTCTAACAAGCGGGTATAATTGGTCTTTTGTTTCGCACGCGCTTGTTGGAGGCGGCTCACATTTCGTGTGGCATACTTCAGCTCAAGTATACGCGTATCGGTCTCAAACAAGGTTTTATCAACATCTTCTCGTAATTTACGAGCAATGGTCACGGCATCTTTTTTATCCGTCTTAGTTTTACGAAGGGTCTGTTTTTTGGCAAATTCTTTAATCAAAAACGGATTATAACTGAATGTAGAATAGCTATGGGTACGGAGAAAACGAATCAAATTATAGGAATAGTGTCCCGTATCTTCTAAGGCAATTTGAATCTCTTGTTGGGTGGTCACTCGGAGATTCTCAAAGGTCATTTGAAGATGGGTGAAACCCTCCCGGTTATTTTGAATTTTTAAGTGACGGATAAACACTTCTCCTTGACTATCAATGACGGCTAAATCATGTTTGTGCTTAGCGACATCTATTCCTGCATATAACATAAAGAACCACTCCTTGTGTAAAAAAATATGCGCTGTGTTCCACGCTCTCTAAGCCGATGTAACCTTGTGAACTATCAAGCGTCAGGGCGATTGCCTTGCGCTAACAAACTTATTAACAATCTGACAAAGAGTTGTGGTTAGAGCCTTTTTCAACCAGTATTCAAGTAGAATCTGTTGGAGGAAATACTAATCCACAGCGCTTATCATCAGTATAAATAACAATACGGTAAAAAGAAAAGTCATTTTAACTGACTAAATTAAATATACAAGGAGTATATAAAAATAAACAGCGATATTTCATTTGCTTTTATTTGAAAATGGCTTTTATAATATTTACTAGAACCTCTTTTAAGCTAGGTATTAAACCACCCTAGCTTAAAAGAGGTTCTTTCTGTCAAGAATATAAACTTAATTTATGCGTAAATAATTGAGGGTGCTTGTTTGCTAATCTGAAAAGGAACAAATGCAATAGTTAAATGTAAATATGAGGACTTAAGAGTATAGGTAAAGTCATGTAATTAACTTGTTGCACTAATAAAAACTAAATTTTGGATCATTTTGTATATGGAATTGCACTAAAAAAGGTGCAATAATTTTGTATTGTGATAGAAAGCACTAAAATGTATATTAAAAATATAAGGAGATAGAAGTGATATGGAACTTTCTAGGCGAAGTATTAAAATCATTTTAAAATTGTTGGAAAATGAATCGACCATAACGACAAGAGAGTTGGGTGAGAAATTTAACGTTAGCGTTAGAACAATTAAGTATGATTTGGCGGATATCCGTGAATGGTTAAAAATAAAAAACATAAAATTATATAGTCAAAGAAATAAAGGCGTTTGGTTTGACTTAACCGATGTAGAAAAAATAACCCTTAAAAATGAGTTACTCGTAACTCAAAGTTTTGATGTTTATCCGGATCAAACGACCAGAGTTTCAAGAATCTTAATGCAGTTGTTGATGACAAACGATCTTCTTACTATTGATAAATTAGCAGACTTTTTATCGGTATCGAAAAATACGATAGTTACAGATTTAGAAAAAGTAGACTTACTTGCTGAAACTTTTCAAGTAAAGCTTAGCAGGAGCAGCGGATATGGACTATCCGTACAGGGAAAGGAAGAAGATCTACGTTACTTAATAGAACACTTACTTCAATCGAACTTTACAGAATATGATATTTATATCATTATGAACCAATTAGTTAATCCTAAAGATGAAAGAACAAGTTCTATTAACTTAGGAAAAAACGACCTATTTCAATCGACGTATACTAAGATAATAAATGAGTTATCATTACTGCTTAACCCTACTTTGTTAGATCAGTTTAATTATACTGAGTTACTATCCATTTCATTACGAAGTGCCATATCTGTTTGTCGATTAAGTTTACATCAGCCTATTGGTTCATTAAAGCTTTTAAATGACCAAGAAAAACTAATTCAGAAGAAAAGTATACCGTTCTTAATTATGAAAAAAATCTTTGAACAATATGATCTACCTTTATTAGAAGAAGAGTATAAGTATATTGCAAGCAATTATACAAAAAAAGGCCCCGTCCAAGATTCACTTGATTTAACTAATCGATTGATTAAAGATGTCACGGAAGAAATTTCTATTCCTTTCATTAAAGATCATCAATTATTGACTAATTTATTCGCACATTTATCCTTGCGGTTAAGTAAGAAGTATCAGTTTATTAACGAATATAATCCCTTTGTGGACGATATAAAGAAAAAATATCCTGATCTTTTTAATGCTGTCTTAGTAGCTTGTCGGAGAGAAATAGTTAATTTAGGAGTTCGAATAGACGAATCTTTTGTTGCCTATATAGCACTTCATTTTTTGGCCTCTCTTGAAAAACAAAAACAAGAAGTTATTCGTGTTGTATACATATGTTCTACTGGATTAGGAGTGACTAATCTTATACAGCAGCGGATATATGAAGAAATTGGTAATGTAGAGATTATTGGATTCGCTTCAGTTTTGAACGCAGACGAAGTAATAAAAGAAAAAAAGCCAGATCTTGTGATTAGTATTTTCCCAATTGAAAGCGATACTTGTCCTGTGATTAAAGTCAATGCAATTCCCTCAAAAGATGACATTCAAAAAATTAAAAGTACCGTTGACTATTTATTAGCAAATAATGGTGGTATTTTTGAGAGTCATTTAAAACAAACCAGAGAAAAAAATGAGTTTAAAAACAGTGAAAAATTTAGTCAGGATTTGATTGTAAAAGGCTATATTATTTACGAAGGATTATTGACTATTTTTAAAGGAGTGCTAAAAGATGATTACTTAGATGCTTTTTTGTTGCATGTATTCTTAATGGTGCATCGGATAACTTTTGATATCCAGTATGATCCAGTAGGAAACGTAGATAAAGATGTATTAATTAGTGATAAGCAACTTCTATTAAAAGTTGAACAGCTTTTTGCTGAAAACGATTTATCAGTTAATGATGCTGAACTAACCGCATTATTTCAATATATAGACATTTAGTTAAATGAGGAGGAAAAAATGGAAATAACTGAAGAAGCAAAGGAAATAATTGAGAATAGTCTTTATCAGAATGAATTAAGAAAAATAATAGAATATACGGATGATCAGCTAGTTAGTAATGATATAAGTCTTAGTGGAATTCAGTGGACTGTCCTTATTAATCACTTAAAAGAAATGATTGATAGGAAAAAAGAGGGGGCGTCTATACCTGAAGTTGATTCAGCAATGTTTTCTGAAGTTTCATCAGATTCATTATTAATTGCTGATAATATAGTTAAAAATATAGGAAATTTAAGCGAAGATGAAAAATATATTTTATCAATTCACTTTGAAGCAGCAAAAGAAAATAATTAATAAATTGGAGGAAAAAATTATGGTAAAAGTAGTTATTGCAGATCGGATGGGGAAAGGACAAAATGTAGCAAAAGGTGTAGAAGCTGCAGAAGGAACGGCAGTAGTAGTCCCTGGCATGGGAGCTGATATGAGATTAGGCGATGTGATGCAAGAAGAAAACGCAGATTTAGGAATATCCTTTTGTGGAAGTGGAGGCGCAGGTGCACTAACTGCAGCAAATAAATACGGTTATCCAGAACGGCATGGAATGCGCTCGATTGATGAAGGAGTTACCGCTATTAATGATGGAAAAATCGTTTTAGGCTTTGGCTTTTTGGACCAAGAAGAACTAGGCAAAAGAATAGTTGAAACTTATCTAAAGAAATACGGTAGTCAATAGTTTTTTGGAAAGGAGATCATATAGTGAATGTTTTAGAAAAAGAAAAAAGTTCAGTTACTGTGACCGGTAGAGGAAAAAATAGAAAAGAGGTTTTTGCCGATGCTTTGAGCAGTGTGCAAAAACAAATTACTAAATATGCAGATAACGTACCTGTACGAATTGAACCAGTTACAATCACTATACTCTCTGCAGAAGAAAAATCTTACATGGAACGATTCTTATTTTTCTTTTTTCCTAGGAAGAAAACAGAATATACATTAAAGTTGAAAATTGGTATAGAAATATCAAGTATTGACGTAAACAAAGTGGACTTTAAAAAAATAGATGAAACAAAGCCAAAGTTGTTCAAAAAATCTATTTTGGCTAAAAGAATAAAAGAATAAAGGAGAAAGAAAATGGAGTTTGTTACGATACTAATAAAATCATTAATTATTGGTGGATTGTTGGGATTTTCTGCAGGTGTTGGGGCAGCTAGAATGTTCCATGCGCCAAATACACAAGCTCTGGGAGCATTTCGTACACTTGGAGAAATGAACGCTTGCCAGGGTGATGCAGCTTCTCACTTTTCATTTGGTTTAGGTTTTTTCTTTAACGCTTGGGCATCAGCGGTAGGAGCTGGTGCTTTTACACAAGATGTCACTCATCGGGTGGTTCCAAACTGGGCTGCTGCTGCTTTATTATATAAAAATAAGGATGTAAGTCAGACAATCCAAGATCCCAAAAAAATGGGGATCGCTGGAACTATTATTGGAATGATCGTAGTTGCCTTTTTAAATAGTACTGCTGCTGCTATTCCTGAAGCATTACAAGTGACTGCAGTTGCGGTATTAGTCCCTGCGGCAACAATATTAATTGATACAGTTATGCCTATTATTTTCTGGCTAGCTGCAATTGATGCTGGTAGACGAACTGGTTTTTGGGGGACTTTATTTGGCGGATTCGCTCAGATGATTATGGGAAATGCTGTACCTGGAGTAGTTTTGGGCATATTGATAGGAAAAGGTGTCGATGACCAAGGCTGGTCAAGAATTACGAGAATCATCTTATTTGCCGCAATTTTACTATTTATTCTAAGTGGGTTCTTCCGTGGTTTTGATTTGGAATTATTGGAAAGCTTTAAGCTGTCAGTTCCGGATTGGTTAGATAATGTTCACGAAATTATTAAGACAGAATAGGAGAGACTAAAGGATGGAAGATATAACAGAAGAAAAAAGAGCAAAAAGTTTTTGGTTTGCAGACTGGGCCTTTCCTCTCATAGTTGGAATAATGTCTGCCGCAATTTTTACTGGGACTTACATGTATATTCAGTATGGCGTAGGTGCTTTTAATGAGGTGGCCATCGTAGCGATGCTGAAAGCAGGATTAGATGGTGGTTCTTACGGAGCGGCAGCAGCTTTTGGGGCGAGCTTTTTATTTGCAAGGATCCTTGAGGGTTCATTAGTTGGAATCTTGGATTTAGGCGGTTCGATACTTACTGGGTTAGGCATTGGGATTCCCGCTATTCTATTAAGTGTTGGAATTACTGCACCACTTAACAATTTTCCTTTAGCGCTTCTTACTGGAGGAATACTAGGACTACTTATTGGTGGAATTATTGTACTAATACGTAAATTCACTATTAATCAGTCAAGTTCAACTTTTGGTGCCGATATTATGATGGGAGCAGGAAATTCATCTGGGCGTTTTTTAGGTCCATTGATTGTACTTAGTGCTGCTCAAGCTTCTATTCCAATTGGTATAGGTGCGACTGTTGGGGCCCTAATTTTTTATAAATTTGAAAAGCCAATTGCTGGGGGAGCTATTTTAGGAGCAATGGTATTAGGGGCAATATTCCCAGTGGCTGTCTAGTAGGAAAAAGAATAATGTTTAAGTAGAAAGGTCGTAAAAATTATTATGGAAGAAACAGTTTTAAAAGGTGGAAAGCTGATTACAGGTGAAACCTATGACGTTGCTTTTAAAGATAATAAGATCACACAAGTTGCGCCTTCAATTGATACAAAAAACAAAAAAGTCATCAATATTGATGGAAAGTTTATATCTGCTGGTTGGATAGATGATCACGTTCATTGTTTTGAAAAAATGAGTTTGTATTATGATTTCCCCGATCAAGTAGGTGTAGAAAAAGGAGTTACAACGGTTATTGATGCCGGAACTACCGGTGCAGAAAATATAACAGATTTTTATCAGTTAGCAAAAAAAGCGAGAACGAATGTTTTTGCTATGGTCAACATTTCTAAAACAGGGATCGTTGAACAAGATGAGTTAGCTGATTTAACAAAAGTTAAAGAAGAGCTTGTAACAAAAGCTATTCAAGGTTTACCTGAATTTATAGTTGGTATTAAAGCGCGAATGAGTAAAACAGTTATTGGTGATAATGGAATTACACCATTAGCTTTAGCAAAGAAAATTCAGGAAAAAAATCATCATATACCTTTGATGGTTCATATTGGTTCAGCCCCCCCAGAATTAAATGAAACGCTGTCTTTAATGGAAAAAGGTGATGTATTAACCCATTGCTTTAATGGAAAAAGCAACGGAATTTTAAATTCTAATACAAATGAAATTAAAGATTTTGCTAAACAAGCTTATGATAAAGGGGTCGTTTTTGATATTGGACATGGTACAGATAGTTTTAACTTTAATGTAGCAGAAGTTGCCTTAAAAGAAGGAATTAAGGCTAAATCTATCAGTACAGATATCTATATTCGTAACCGAAAAAATGGGCCAGTTTACGATATGGGGACAACGCTAGAAAAATTACATGTCACTGGATACTCTTGGGGAGAAATCATTGAAAAAATTACTGTTGCTCCGGCTGATAATTTTAACCTTTCTGCAAAAGGTAAATTAGAAGTGGGATATGATGCAGATGTTACCGTATTTGACTTTATTTCAGGAGAAAAAGAGCTAACAGATTCAAATGGTTTTACTAGGAACACCAATGAGCAAATTCAACCATTTAAGACAGTTATTGGAGGACAAGTTTATGACAATTAGTTATGAAAAGTTTGCGTTAAAAGAAGTGATTAATGCCTCTGGAAAGATGACGATTTTAGGGGTTTCTAAGGTATCTGATGCTGTACTAGAAGCGCAGCGTTTTGGCGGACAGCACTTTTTTGAAATGGAAAAATTAGGGACCCATACGGGGAAATATTTAGCCGACTTATTACAGGTAGAGGATGCGCAGATTGTTTCTTCAGCCTCTGCGGGGATTGCGCAATCCGTGGCTGCGATCATTGGTCAAGGCGATGTTTATCATGCCTACCATCCATATACAGAAAAGATCAAAAAACGGGAAATTATCCTGCCTAAAGGCCATAATGTTGACTATGGCACGCCGGTAGAAGTCATGGTCGCACAAGGGGGAGGCGAACTCGTTGAAGCTGGCTATGCGAATATGTGCACCCCAGAGCATCTGGAGATGATGGTCACTGAAAATACAGCGGCGATCCTTTATATTAAAAGCCACCATACCGTCCAAAAAAGCATGCTTTCTGTGGAAGAAGCGGCGGCTGTGGCTAGACAAAAGGAGCTTCCCTTAATCGTAGACGCGGCGGCTGAAGAGGATCTGTTTAAATATAGTCAAGCCGGAGCTGATGTGGTTATTTATTCCGGAGCTAAAGCCATCGAAGGGCCCAGTGCTGGCTTAGTCATTGGGAAGAAAGATTATATTGACTGGGTTCGTTTGCAAGGCAAAGGTATTGGACGGGCCATGAAAATCGGGAAAGATAATATTTTAGGCTTTACTCAAGCGGTGGAAGACTATTTATCCCAAGGCAGCGAAGCTGGGGAATCAATGAAAAAACGGCTACAGCCCTTTGTCGCTGAAATCAATCAAATTAAGAACCTAGAAGCAACCGTTGTTCAAGACGGGGCAGGTAGAGATATCTATCGCGCAAGCGTCAAAGTTACTGGGGATAAAGAGGCAAAGCAAGTGATTTCTGAATTAAAAGCAGAGAATCCGGCGGTCTATACACGAGAATATCAAGCCAATAATGGCATTATTGAATTTGATATCCGCTCGGTGAATGAAGAAGAAATGACAAAAATTGTGAAGCGATTACAACAAGTGATGAAAGAAGGAGATTAACATTGGCTTTAATACCTAATTATTTAGAAAATCGAATCTGTTTAAATGTTTTAGCAAATTCCGTAGAAAATGCAAAAGAATGCTATGAGGCAGCTGAAGGACATGTATTATTAGGGGTTCTCTCGAAAGATTATGAAAGTGACGAGTCAGCGATTGAAGATATGAAAAAATATCAAGAAGCGATCCATAATGCCTTATCCGTTGGTTTAGGCGCAGGCGATCCTAATCAAAGTGCGATGGTCTCTCGTCTTTCTGCGGTATTACAACCGCAACATGTCAACCAAGTGTTTACGGGCGCTGGTTTTTCACGTGCGCTATTAGGCCAAAACGAAACGGTCGTAAATGCTTTAGTTTCTCCGACAGGAAAAGTCGGTTATGTGGATATCGCCACTGGCCCTTTAAGCTCCCAGCAAAAAGCGACCGAAGTTCCAGTGGATACAGCGATTGCTCTATTAAAAGATATGGGCGCCAGTTCCCTTAAATACTTCCCTATGAAAGGATTAAAGCATAAAGAAGAATATATGGAAGTGGCGAACGCTTGTGCTAGGAATGATTTCTATCTAGAACCAACAGGTGGTATTGACTTAACAAACTTTGAAGAAATTGTCCAAATTGCCATTGATGCCGGAGTAGAAAAAGTCATTCCGCACGTGTACAGTTCGATCATTGATCAAACAACTGGAGATACAAAACCTGATGATGTAAAACAACTTTTTATTATGATGAAAAATGCTTTGGCCAAGTAATAGGCGTATAACTATTTAATTATTGATATTTTAAAATACGTAGGACATCGGTGTTAAACATCTGTCCTACGTGTTTTATTGTAAGTAATAACTCTATAATTTTTGGAGAATATAAAGAGAAGTCATTATATCTTTTTTATTTCAAAACTTTTTTGTAATACAATCGTCCTAAAAAATCACAAAAAAGTGCTATTGAAACTTTGTTTTATTTATCATTACCGAATACTATTCATAGTTTTTTGGCAATGGGATTGAAATAACTATGTTTATGTACTATCGTAAATTGTGGAACGTATAAAATACAGAATTTATCTTAAGTAGATTCGAGGAGATGTTGAGTTGGATATTCGTATTATTGGTTTAGGAAAAATGGGGTTAAACTTAGCTTATAATTTATTAGAACATGGCTATAATGTTTCTGGTTACGATCAGAATAGTACGGTAAAAAATGAATTTGAACAAAATGGTGGAACTTTTTATTCAAGTTTTGAAACATTAATGAGCGATAAAAAGCAACCATCTGTTGTTTGGCTAATGCTTCCAGCAGGAGAAATCACCAATAATCAAGTTGCTTCGTGCATTAACGCAATGGATGAAGAGGATATTTTAATTGATGGTGGAAATTCTAAATTTACAGATAGCCAAAAAAATGGTGAAAAAGCCAAAGAGAAGGGGATATACTTTTTCGATGTAGGTACTTCTGGTGGCACGTCCGGTGCACGTGAAGGTGCTTGTATGATGATCGGCGGAAATGCAGAAAAATTTGAAGATATTCGTCCGTTATTTGAAGCTATTTGTGTGAAAGATGGTTATCTTTATTGTGGTCCCGTCGGTAGCGGACATTATTTGAAAATGATTCATAATGGAATTGAATATGGTATGATGCAAGCGATTGGTGAAGGATTTAATCTTATTCATCATGGGGAATATGATTATGATTTGCCAGCAGTTGCGAAAGTATTTAATAACGGTTCTGTGATTCGCAGCTGGTTAATGGGACTAACAGAGGATTTGTTGCAAGATGATCCAAATCTTAACGAAATTGAAGGTGTCATCCCATCTTCGGGCGAAGGGAAATGGACGGCCGAAGAAATGCTACGGCAAGAGCTGTCGGCTCCAGTAATTACACAGGCCTTGTTAACTAGATATGCTAGTGTTGATAAAGAAAAGTATGGCGAAAAAATTGTCGCTTCTTTACGTAATCAATTTGGTGGACATGAAGTTTCGAAGAAATAACGTAGTCACTTTTAGTACCGAAAAAATTTATGAACTTTAGGAGAAATAATGAATACTTTTATATTTGACATGGACGGCGTAATCGTCGATTCTGAATACACTTATTTTAAATCAAAAACGGATATTCTTCATGAAGCAGGCCATGACGTGCCTGTTAGTTACCAATACCAGTTTATGGGGACAACTTCTGATTTTATGTGGCAAATCATGAAAGAAGAATTTAATTTACCGCAAACTGTGGAAGAATATGGTAAAGAAATGAATCGGCGACGCGATGAAATCATTCAAAAGGATGGCGTTCAACCGATTGCCAATGTAAGAGATTTAATAAAACGTTTGTCTGAAGCTGGGTTTAAATTAGGCGTTGCATCGGCTTCGCGTAAAGAAGAAATTATTCGTAATTTGAAAGAATTAGGATTAGATTCTTACTTCACACAAGCTGTTAGCGCAGAAGAAGTTGAACATTCAAAACCAGAACCAGATGTCTTTTTACACACAGCGGAATTGCTTGGTTCGAAGCCTAGTGATTGTATAGTAATTGAAGATACTAAAAATGGCACCCGTGCAGCCAAGGCAGCGGAGATGTATTGTGTTGGTTTTGCTAACCCGGATTATCCAGCCCAAGATCTGTCTTGTGCGGATGAGATTATCAAAGATTTTCGCGAAATTAATGAAAATTGGTTAAACGAAAAAAGGTTATAAAAATAAATAAGAAACTCTTTTCTTTTACTTTGTAGCGTAAACGGGTAAAAGAAAAGAGTCTTTTTTGTATAACTTCTTAGGGTCGGAATGAAAAAAGAGGATTAGCACATTAGTGCGAAAAAGTAATGCGCTTAGGAAAAAATAAGACCATAGGAATGGAAAACTCATGAGGTTAACCGCAGTTAAGCCCATCAAAATGAGAAAGTGCTGTTGTTAATTTGAAAAAAGAAACGGTTAAAGGGCGTTTAGAGCATATTAAGCACGTTAGAACATTAAAACTATGAGCTTAATTTGCTCCCTGTTTTATATTTTTAAAATTAAAAAATAAATTCAATACAATCGCAGTTAATGACCCGGCTAAAATGCCACTGCCAAAAATATTTTGGACAAGGGCGGGAAAGTTCACGTAGAAATTTGGATATACCGATGGTAGCATACAAACGCCAACACTTAGTCCGATAATCAACATGTTTTGGTTGCCTTCAAAATTGACTTGTTTCAAAATGTTAATTCCGCTTCCGATAATGATACCAAAAATAGCAAAACCCAATCCGCCTAACACTGGATCCGGAATGGCAGAAATTAAGGCAGAAAATTTAGGGATAAAACCGATCAACACTAGCATAAAACCGGAAGTTGCAATGGCAAATCGGCTTTTGACTTTTGAAAGATCTAAAATGCCGACGTTTTGGACAAACGCTGTGGGTTGTACACCGTTGAATAAACCAGATGCAAAGGTAGTTATGCCTAGAGACTGCAAGACGCGTTGGAATTGTCCTTTTGTCATTTCTTTATCAACAATATTATGGATGCCCATCGCGGTGCCCGAAATTTCAACCATACCTAAAATAATGGCAATTAAAAAGGAAAGAGTCGCGGTCAAATCAAATTTAGGAACACCGTAATGAAAAGGTAAGTTTAATCCAAACCAGGGGGCTTCTTGTACTGGAGTAAAATCAACGAATCCAAGCGCCAACGCCAGTAATGTACCAAAAACAAGTGAGATTAAAATCGTTAAATTTCCTAGTAAACCTTTAAAATATTTACTGATAATCACATGAAAGATAAATATCGCTAAAGCCATCAGTAATGTTTCATGATCGATGCTTTCCGTTAAGTCATAAGCTTTATCGCCCATTAACCAGTGAAAAGTGTTCGGCAATAAAGAAACGCCCAAAACGATTAAGTTTGTTCCAACGACAATGGGTGGGAAAAAACGTTGGAGTTTAATCCAAAAAGGAGCCGCTAAAAAGCAAAAAATACCTACAATCATCGTTGAACCTGCGATAATTTGAAAGCCGGTTTCGATACTAGAGGCATCATTTAATGTCGTGCTTGCAATAGGAACTACCGCAAAGTTTGCTCCCATGACCATTGGTACCTTGGGGCTTGTCTTAGGAATGATATTTAAAGACATCAATAAACTGGATAACCCAGCGCCAAAAATGACGGCGTTAATAAAAAAACGTGTTTGCTCAGGAGATAAACCAGCATTTGCTGCTATTAGTAAGGGAACGGGTATGGCAGCCAAAACAGCGATAACCGTATGTTGTAATCCTAAAAGCAAGTTTTGTCTTAATGGAAGTTTTTCGTCAACTTTTGGTAACTGATCATTTTTATTCAAGTGTTCTCGCTCCTTTTTATAAAATTTGAAATAACAGATATATGTGCTTAAATTAACTGAAATGTTACTAACGATGCGTTGAAAAATTAATGATTATAAATTCAGTATTCGTGTTAATCACAAATCTTCTGCTATTAAAGAAAAAACGAATTTCTTTCTTCATTTTATGTTTTATATTACGTTGTTTTCAATAAAAATAAAAAATTATCGCTAAAAAATGGATGGAATGTTTGTCTTTAAGGCGCTAACATTTTGTTTTGCTAGACAAAAAATAAAACCAAACGAACTTACTCTTATCATTATTGATAAATGAGGTTCGTTTGGTTTTTTTGAATAGCCAAAGTTATACGATTTTTATGTGGTATCTGAACTGTTAGAATTATGTCTCACTTCATTTTTTATAAATCGGATCAGCTACGTCAAAACTGGTTTCTTGTAGCCAGTTTCGTAATTTTTCTCCCAATTTTTCAGCCATCGTAAAAGAAGCTTTAATCTGTTTTTGACTAATGCCATTCACATGCACACCTGCAGTGATAGTACAATTTCCCGGTAAATCTGGTTGGATCACACGTGCAATGGTTTCTGCTAAGACATCATCTTTATGAAAACGTCCATCATGACTGGGAAATCGGATGGTTTGGCACGTTGTTTCTTTGGTAATTGTGGTGACTGTGCCAATATGAGGCGTATCACCGCCAGTTACTGTGATCAATAAGTCTTTACCAATGATTTTTACTTCTGAAGTCATAGTAAAATCGGCAGCAATTATTTGAAAAGACTTAGCGGTCATGGCGCTCATTTCCTTCCCAACGTTGGTTCAGTTGGTTATCAATTCCCAGCGCATCTAAGAGTTTCATGGTTTGGTGGCTGATAATATCTCCAATGGTTTGGGGCTGATTGTAAAATGCCGGGATCGGCGGAATAATTTGTACGCCCATCTTAGAAAGTTTCGTCAAATTTTCTAAATGGATGGTGCTTAATGGCGTTTCTCTGGGAACAACAATAAGTTTCTTTTGCTCTTTTAAAACGACATCGGCCGCACGCGCGATCAAATTATCACCAAAACCATAAGCGATCGCGGAGACGGTTTTCATACTAGCAGGTACCACAACCATCGCATCAACTAAATAAGAACCGCTGGCAATTTTTGCCCCCATGTTATTAGCCGAATAAAAATAATCAAATAAATTTTCTAATTCATGTAATGATAAAGAAGATTCTATTTTTAAATTTTGTTTGGCCCAAGAACTAATCACACCATGGGTTTCAACTTCGGGATCTTTTTGTAATTGTTTGACTAAATCAATGGCATAGGCGGTGCCAGAAGCACCGGTGATGCCAATAATAATTCGTTTTTTTCTTTTTTCCATAGTCTCTTTCTCTCTTAATTAGAATCGTTTAAGTAATCTTCCCAATTAGGAACTTCTTTAAATTGGGCACGTTGAAATTGATCTTTCATATCAAAAGGTACCGTGCCATCAAGAATGGTTTTAGCACTCATTCCTTTAAAACGAATGGTCCCTGGATTATATTGCGGCCGTTCGGATGGATCGAGTGGATGGTTACGCATCCCGGGAATAACAACGACATCTTTATCCCCTTGAAAGCGTGTATTTAAGGTCCACATCACATCGTTCATATCAAAAATATCCACGTCTTCATCGACAAGGATGACGGTTTTTAATTCTTTGAATGAGGATAAGGCTAAGATAGCCGCTTGTCGTTGGATCCCTTCATCTGCTTCATTTTCTTTGTTGATTTGCATAATGGTCATTAGCTTGCCACCACCAGCTGGCGGATTATAGACATTCAAAACTTTACCTGGAATAGCTTTTTCAACTAAGCCAAGAATACTTGCTTCAGTTGGAATACCTGCCATAGAAACATGTTCTTCGCTAGGACCGATTGTCGTTTGCATAATTGGGCGATCTTTTCGATGGGTAACAGCTTTTACTTTCACCACATTGACGGCTGGGTTGGCATCGCCATTGTAACCAGGAAATTCGGGCATCGCTTTACCGGTATTGGTATTAATGTCTTCTTGCATGGTTTGATTAGGTAAAATTTCAGCTTCAATGGTAAATTCGCTACGAGCAATGCCCACTTCGTTAACGGAAGTAGCGTCTACTAATTGGACGGGTTCATCCCGTAAAGCACCTGCTATCCATAACTCGTTGTAACCTAACGGTGTGGTTGGTGGTTCAAACGTTGTTCCAATCGCAATCGCCGGATCTAGTCCAATATTGATAGTGATAGGCATGGGTTTATTTTCAGCTTCAAATTGTTTTTGAAAGTGTCCGATATGACGCCCACCTGGCATAATGTACATGCCAATCGTATCTTTATCTTCTAAAACCATACGGTGGATCGTGACGTCAGTCATTGTTTTATCTGGATCAGAACCTAAGACAACGCCCATTGTGATATAAGGCCCCGCATCTTCTGGGGTGTTAGTAGGCGCAGGTAAAATTTTACGAATGTCAAAATCGTCATCGGTTGCTAGATGAACGACTTCTTGTGCCGGTGCTTGTTCTTTATCTACTTTAATAGGTTTAACGGGATGTTCTACCGATTGATAAAGCAATTTGCCTAAAGTTTTATAATCGTGGTGCAGAATTTCTCCTACCCGTTTGCGACTCGCCATTGTCCCAATGGAAACTCTTGTATTAGGAAATCCTTCAATAGTGTTAAAAGTCAGGGCAGGCCCTTCTTGTGTAGGACGCATGACTGTGCCGCCCGCACCAATATAACGATAGACGCCTGATAAATCAGCATTTGGATCAATCGGTTTATCAGTTTCGTGATATTGGTTGGGAAATTGTTTTAATTCTTCTAGTACTTTACGTAAATCGTAAGGTTGTTCGCTCATTATTTATCGCTCCTTTATTTCTAAAGTAACGCTAAAAACAGTAAGGAACAATTCAACTTTTTGTCTTTTTTATTCCAAATTGGAATGACTTAGTTGTTCTTGTAAAAATTGCCAAAAAGTATTTACAGCCAAATTATCTGTTTTCTTACGTACGAAGGATAAATAACTCGTTTTGTTAGGCGTAATCGGAATAATGGCTAGGTTATTTTTCCAACTATTATCGATTGTCTTTTCCATGACGATCGTAATCCCTAATTCACTGGCAACCATGTTCAATAATAGCTCGATTCTAGATGTTTCAAATGAGATATTTGGCGTAAAACCAACTTCATGGCAGAGGTCGATGATCGGTTGATAGGTTTTTGTTTCTTTACTTAACATGAGAAATTTTTCTTGTTGCAATTCGGATAAATTGATTTCAGACCGTTGAGCCAGCGGATGATTTTTACTTAATACGGCAACAAAATGATCTTTTTCGGTCAATAAAGCTTCAAATGATTGTTTTTCTAGTTGGAACGTACGAACAAAAATCAAATGATTCTCATCGGTGTCAAGAAAGGGAACAAGTTCAGTGCCTTCGCCTTCTTTTAACTGAATATCAAATTCTGGATGTTGCTTCATAAAGGCTGTCACTTGATTGAACGCCCAGTAGTTTGCCATCGTCGGTATAGTCAAAATATGTAGTGTAGACGCTTTTTGCTGTTGGTAATCTTGAAGCGTCTGCAAAAGCGCTTGTTGTTGGACAACAATGGTTTTGGCATAAGGTAAAATTAATTTGGCTTCTTCTGTTAGTTCGATTTGGCGATGTGAACGGAGAAATAAAGAGGTGTCTAGTTCTTTTTCTAGAGCAATAATTTGTTTAGAGATATTCCCTTGAGTGGTGTAGAGTCGCTCAGCTGTTTTGGAATAATTTTTAGTTTCTGTTAAATCTAAGAAAATTTTGAGTTTAGCTAGGTCCATTTCAACACATGTCCTTTCTTTTAAAAAGTTACTCGTAAGCTGAATATTATCGTCTTTGACTTTATTTTATCACGAAAGAAAATTTTCCGTAGGTTACTTATAAAAATTGATGGGAAAATTCATCTGACTTATTCCTTAGCTGTGGACGATTTCTAAGTGTAAAATTTATTGAGGTTTATAGTGATAGTGGTGAAGGAAAAAAAGTTGCTATTTGTGATTAGACCGTGACAGCTACTAATGGCAACGACCCTATTTTCCAAAAGGTAGAGAACATTTCTCGAAAGTAGCTCTAGAAAGCAGGAAAACTAGAGTAGGATTTGAAAAGGGGCTCTAGAAATTAGAAAAACTAGAGTAGGGTTCGAAAAGGGACTCTAGAAATTAGGAAAACTAGAGTAGGATTCAAAAAGGGACTCTAGAAATTGAAAAAACTAGAGTAAGTTCAGATGTTACCCTCCTATTTTTTCAAGCAGGGGAAGTCAATTCGTGTTCTACCTCCCCTCCGTGTCTCTGGTGCCATGGTGTTGTATGCTTGTAAGATTATGTAAAACATACCTTTATAACCGCTAACGGACTATTTTTTTGCAGTAGAATAACTTGGTGTTATCCATTACAATAAAAGAAAAGATATTTTTATTTGTAAACTGTTCAAACGGTTTGAAATTGTAGGAGAGATAAATATGCAATACTATGTAGGCTTTGATATTGGCGGCAGCTCAATTAAATATGGACTGTTAGATGAAAATGGAGAAATTAGTAAAAAGGATCATTTTAAAACTCCTTCTGATAAGGATCAAGTGTTAGATAAGATGGCCGAAGTAGTTTCTGCTTTTACAAAAGATTATAAGGTAAAAGCAATTGGACTGTCTGTTCCAGGTGTAGTGGAAGAAAATGGTTTCCTGACAACAGCCGGCGCGATTTCGTGCTTGTATGGGATAAACATTAAAGAGGAGATAGAAAAACGAACCGGACTATTTGTCCATGCAGAAAACGATGCGAATGCAGCCTCGATCGCAGAAAAATGGGGTGGGGCAGCTCAGGGTATTGCTAATTATATTAGTTTAGTTATTGGGACAGGAATCGGTGGCTGCCTAGTTGTTAATCATGAAATTTACCGTGGAGCGCACGCTCGTTCTGGTGAATTTGGCTGGATGCTATTAGATGATAACCAGGATGATTTGAACTCAAGCACTATGAATTTTCAAGCAGCTACAATTATCGGTTTGCTGCGGATCTACAATTTAAAATCAGGAGAGAAGATAAGTGACGCTCGTACGATTTATGAACGTGCAGAAAAAGGTGAGTACTTAGCTCAAACGGTGCTGACAAAATTTCATCGCAAATTAGCTCAAGGGATTTTAAATGTTGTTGTGTCATTTGACCCATCCGTTGTGGTTATTGGTGGCGGAATTAGTGCTAATCCAACCTTTTTAAAAGATTTACAGCTAGCATATAAACAATTGCAAAACGAGCACGGAGCGCTGGTTGATATGGATATTCCACAGATTGTTCCCGCAAAATTTCTTAATGATGCTGGAATCATTGGAGCGGTGTATTGTGTGAAAGTAGCTTTATCGAAAGAAGTTAAATAGGGGTAAAAGCAATTGAAAGAAGGAGATGGGATTTTTGAAAAAGATCGCGGCTTCAATTATGTGTGCTGACATGTTAAACGTGCAAACGGAATTAGAACGTTTGGAAAAAACAGATTGCGACTTGTTGCATTTAGATGTAATGGATGGTGTGTTTGTTGATAATTTGGCTTTAGGGCCGGAGTGGATGGCAAGCGTCAAAAAGCAAACAAACTTACCCTTTGATATTCATTTGGCCACTGAAATGCCAGAAAAATACGTGGAAATGTTTCGCTTTTTACAACCTGAAACGATTTCTTTTCATATTGAAGCAGCGGCTCATCCAGTTCTTTTAATCAAACGATTGAAAAACTATGGCATTAAGCCCTCAATAGTATTAAATCCGGTTACTCCTTTGGAAGACATTTTACCTTATATTGATGAGGTGGATCAGATTCTGCTAATGACGGTACCCACAGGTTTTGCAGGACAAACTTTTCAACAAGAAACGTTGGAAAAACTGCGTGAGCTAAAAAATATTTTAGCTCAAAGAAACCTACAGCCGTTAATTGAAGTAGACGGAAATATTAATACACAAACCATTTCCTGGATGAAAAAAGCTATGCCGGATGTCTTTGTGCTGGGAACATCAGCCTTATTTCAAGGGGGCGATGCTAATAGTTATCAGGAACGTATTCAAGCAGTTCGCCAAACGATTAACGCTTATAGATAAGATTGTTAATATAAGCGTGTGTAACTAAAAAAAAGATCAATTCGTTGTTGTAAGCACATAAGAAGACAAAAATAGTGGGATAAAAGAACTATAAGCCCATAGAAACGCAAAACTAGTGAGGTTAGAGAGGATTAGACCCACCATTAGCAAACTTATGCGCTTAATCTAATTTTTGAAGGCAAACATGAAAGAATTTATATGTTAATAATTAAAACTTGAAAGGACCAAAATAGCGTTGATCCCTTGATAAATCAGACAAATTTAACAAAAAAATAGCATGAACGATCTCAAACTTGGTATAATAGAGTTAACCAAAAACCACTAACCAAGGAGTGTTCATGCTATGTCAATTATAACACAAACAAACTCAACTTCGGAAGAATTTTCGCATTCCATATCGAACTTTTTCCATCGTTTCCATCTTTCTGATGCGCTGAAAAAATCCAACGCAAAGCACAAGAAAGGGCATCCAGTTTCTGTTATTTTTTCTTTTTTACTGGCTTCGATTTTTACTCATGGCTCGACCTATCGCTCTTATCAAAAACAAAAAGAAGAACTCCCCTTTTCCGATAAAACGTTTCGAAATTTGTTAAATGATCCACGGATCCACTGGCAAAAACTTCAGATTTTGATTGCGAAAGCGGTCTTGGCTTTTTTACGTCCGCTAACAAGTCAAGATCGGAAAACGACCTTTATCATCGATGATTCCATGTACACACGCTTAAACGCTCAAAAAGTCGAATGTGCAGCACTCCAATATGATCACGCCCAAAAGAAATATTTGAAAGGCTTTCGCTATTTACAGTTAGGCTGGAGTGACGGCAATAGCTTTATCCCTGTCGCTTTTTCGCTGCTTTCAGGAAAGCGAAAAATCCAATCAAATAACCCCTTGGGGGACCAACGGACAAACGCGGGAAAACGCCGCGCACAGGCTTTCCGCAAAGGAACAGAAGTAACGGTAGAACTCTTACGTGAGGCGCTGAAACAAGGCGTCCAAGCCGACTATGTCTTATTTGATACCTGGTTTTCGAGTCCTAAAATGTTTCAAGAGATTCGCACCTTGCAATGCCACTGCGTCGCCATGATCAAACGTTCAAAGAAGGTGCATTATCGTTACCAAGGACAAATGATGGATGTCAAACAAATCTTTCAAGCCAATAAAAAACGTCGCGGCCGCTCACGTTATCTCCTAAGCGTCCAAGTGGAAGCCCTGGTTGACAACGAGGGATTGCCGATAAAATTAGTCTATATTCGAAATCGCAATAAACGCAATGAGTACCTCGTTTTGGCTTCCACAGATACAGCCCTGACCGAAGACGAGATCATTCAGCTTTATTCCCGACGCTGGAACATTGAAATTTACTTCAAAATGTGTAAGCAATATTTGAAATTGGCCAAATATCAAGGCCTTTCCTACGATGGCATTTTCGCTCATACGACGCTCGTTGCAGTTGCCTATATGATTTTAGCCGTTCAAGAACGTGAGAGTAAAGATGACCGCACGTTGGGGGAGTTGTTTTATCTTCTACTCGATGAGCTTTCCGAGTTTTCCGTGGCCGAAGCAATCTTGCAGTTATTGGATTTATTTCAAGAAGCTTTCGCCAACGAATATGTCTTAGATGAGACAGTTTTAAATAACATTATCGAGCAGTTTCTTGCCAAGCTTCCCTCTTCGGTCCAAAATCAACTCAAAGGGGCGGGGACAAGTTAATTTTCCTTTAGAAAATGCCTGCATAGCAAGGGATAAGACTGTAAAAAGAGGTTTCAAGTTTTAGTTAATAAAAAAATCGTTGACGCATTTTATTACGTCAACGATTTTTATTTATGTGTGCCAGGCATGGCATTTATCTAGCTGGTGAAAGTCCAGTCACGGGTAGTTACCGCCAAGTGTAGCGAGCCACAAGCCGAAATCAGTGATGATGGGGTGAAGGAAGTGGTGACGCAAATCTCTTGAGCCTACGCACAGGAACTTGATGAGGCTAAATGGTGGATAAGGCTGCATAACAAGCTAAAGTCCAAAAGGTAAACGTAAAACCAAGACAGTAAATCAAGAGGTTGTGGAGAGAAAGATAAATGTCTTACCCTGGGAGGTCTTACGAACGTTTGCGAACGGTCGAAAAAGGTTTGTCGTAAGAAGTCAGCTGAGGCCATAGTAGCTATTGCATTTCATGTAGTGAAGGGCCGAATGTTTGTATAGTGTGAATCGCTAGAAGGAAATGTCCGAATAGTCCGAAAACGAGAATACCCTAGAACAATAGAACGTAACTATTGATGGGAAAGGTAGTGGGGGCGGTTTTGGATAAATTTACGCCTAGAGGAGGAACAGCGCATGAGATTAATTGAAAAGATTACGAGTTATCAAAATATGACACAAGCCATCGAACAGGTCAAAAAGAATAAAGGGGCCCCGGGCGTGGATGAAATGACAGTTGATGAACTCGACCATTATTTTTATCAACAGGGGCGAGATCTTGTTCAAGAGATTCGTTCGATGACCTACCGACCAAAGGCGGTCAAAAGGGTTTATATCCCTAAATCCGATGGGAAACAAAGACCCTTAGGGATTCCAACTGGGGTAGACCGTGTGGTGCAACAAGCAACAGCGCAACAATTAAGTCGCATCTTCGATGTCCACTTCAGTGAAACCAGTTATGGTTTTCGTCCGAATCGAAGTGCTCATCAAGCAATTGAAAAAGTACTTGATTACTTGAATGAAGGCTATGAATGGCTCATCGATATGGATATTGAGAAATATTTTGATACCGTTCACCATGATAAATTAATCTCGACCCTCAGAGAACGGGTCAAAGATAGAGAGACCCTTCATTTAATACGTGTTTTCTTAAAAGCAGGTATTATGGAGAATGGCTTCGTTAGTCCGAACGAAACCGGGGTTCCGCAAGGAGGCCCGTTAAGTCCAATTTTAGCGAATATTTATCTGGACAAACTGGATAAAGAATTAGAAGCAAGAGGGCTGCATTTTGTTCGGTACGCGGATGATACGGATATTTTTGTCAAAAGTGAGATGGCAGCCAACCGTGTGATGAAATCTATTACGGATTGGATAGAAAGAAAGTTATTCTTGCAAGTGAATGTCACGAAAACCAAGGTCGTACGACCGACACAAAGTAAATTTTTAGGATTTACCTTTTGGAAGAACCAAAAGGGTTGGCAGTGTAAACCGAGCAAAGTCAGTAAAACAAAGCTCTATGACAAAACCAAAGAAATTCTTAAAAGGAAACATGCCGTGTCGCGACCTTTAACTGTGACATTTACGAAATTGAACCAAATTGTAAGGGGCTGGATCAATTACTACCGTATCGGTAGTATGAAAACCTATCTAGCGAAGTTTGGTCAATGGTTACGACATAAAGTCCGTGTCATTATCATAAAACAATGGAAACTTCCGCAACGAATCTATACGAATTTACAACAATTGAATCGACTATTCAATTGTCATTTCAAGAAAGAAGACATTTATAAGGTCGCTAATTCTAGATTAGGTTGGTATAGGAAATGTGGAATGCACGTTGTCAATTTTACACTGAGTCCGAAAGTTTTAGCCATAAAGAAAAAGGATAGACCTGGATTGGTCGATCCCTTAACTTACTATCTAAATAAAGTGTGAAAACAATACAAACGTAGCGCCGTATACGAGAACCGTACGTACGGTGCGACGGGAGGGGCGGAAATTTTATTTCCCCTCTACCCTATTGTAAGGCCTCTTTTACATCTTCTAGCATTTGAGTGTAGGCGATCGGACCATTGTATAGCCAGCTGCTTTCAGGACCGAATTCAAACAGTTGGTCATTTTCAACTGCAGGAATATTTTCCCACAATGGATCGTCAAACATTGCGGCTGATTCATCACTGTTGACTAGAAAAAGATAATCAGCATCCAGTTGTGACAGGCTTTCTAAGGAAACTTGTGACCAGTCAGCTTCGGCGTCTTCTGAAACTTCTTCGGTCAATTCGGGTACTTCCAAACCTAAATCGTCATATAATAAACGTCCGCTCGAACGATTTTCAGCGACCATAAAAGCGGAATTATTAGTCACCCAAATAACTGCAGCTGATTTTCCGTCAATTTCATCTTGTAATTCATTTTGGACGTCGTTAACTGCATTTTGATAATCAGCTTCAACCTCTTGCGCTTCATCTTCTTTATCGAATACCTGTCCGATATCTTCTAAGGTGTCTTCCCAAGTAACGTCTGTGCCGTTTTTCACAACATAAGTCGGAGCAATTTTTTCATATTCTTCATATTTGCCACCTTCTACAGTAGCATCAGACTCGATGAGTAATAGGTCCGGTTCGAAATTTAATACATCTTCATAAGGCAAATCAAAATTAATCGTTGGGATACCGTCTAGTTCATCTTGGAGATATTCTTGTATTTTTCCTTCACCGACTGTCCACTGTGCGACCGGTTTTTCACCCAATGCTACTAGATAATCTTCTAAATAAGAACCAATGATCCGTTGTGGATTATCAGGGACCTCTACTTCATGATCTTGTGCATCAGTTAAGGTATGTGTTTGGGGCTCAGTCTCAGTAGACGCACTCTCAGAAGAGTTAGAATTTTCACAAGCACTTAAAGAAATAAACGCTAGGCACGCAAGTGTGCCTGCTAGAAATTTTTTATTCATAGCCTTCTCCTTTTATAAATGATAATTGTTCTCAATTAGTATTATCACAAAAACTAGGTTAGAAGTCAATAAACTTTTTCATTTAAAGGTTGACGTTGAGCTAAAATAAAGAGATAATTGAGAATAGTTATCACTTAAGGAGGAATAGATGTTATGGCAAAATTAGCGACGGCTGATCTTTCGTGCGGATATGAAAAAAAGATTGTCTTACATGATGTGACGATCGAAATTCCTGAGAAGAAGATCACAAGTTTGATCGGTCCTAATGGTAGCGGAAAAACCACACTCCTCAAAGCGTTAGCACGAATTTTAACGCCTAACAGTGGCAAAGTACAGATTAATGGTAAAGACATTAATCGTTTAGACACCAAATATGTGGCGCAAAAAGTTGCGTCTTTATCACAAAAAACGAGCCAAGTAGCTGGCTTGAGTGTAGAAGAAATTGTTGCTTACGGTCGTTTTCCTTATCAAAAGGGGTTTTCTGGTCTGCAAAAAGAAGATCATGAATTGATTCAGTGGGCCATAGAGGCAACGGGTTTGTTGCCGTTGAAAAAACGAACGCTTAGTACATTATCTGGAGGACAACAACAGCGTGTTTGGATTGCAATGGCCCTAGCTCAAGATACCGAGATTTTGATTTTGGATGAGCCGATTTCCTTTTTGGATCCTGCCCATCAATTAGAAATTCTTTATTTATTAGAAGAGATCAATCGGCAAGGAAAGACGATTCTGATGACGATTCATGACTTAAATCATGCAGCGCAATTTTCTGACTATGTGATGGGGCTAAAACAAGGACGCTTAATACTACAAGGAAGTCCTCAAGAAGTATTTACACCAGAACGTTTGTTAGAGCTGTTTGATATTCGACCTGAAGTGGTATTTTCTGAGAAAAACCAAAAACCAGTGATTCTTTCCTATGATTTAGTGAGGAATTGATCATGAAGAAAAAAATATTTTTTCTGCTAGTAGGTGTTTTATTGCTAGTAGCTATGGCCAGTTCGTTAAAATATGGGGCAGTCGAAAGTTCTTGGCAGGAAGTCAGTCAGTCGTTGCTAAATTTTGATACGAGTAATCAAACGCATCAGCTGATTTATCAATTACGTGTGCCGAGAATGATCGCTTCATTGTTTGTTGGTGCAGCTTTTGCAGCTTCAGGCGCTTTAATGCAAGGGATTACACATAATCCGATTGCCGATTCTGGCCTTTTAGGAATTAATGCTGGTGCTGGGTTGGGTTTGGCGTTGGTCTTTGCTTTTGTGACAACGCCCAATCCTGCCATGACCATTTTAGCTTCTTTTATAGGTGCCGCAGTGGCCTTAGCAATTATTTATGCTGCATCAAGTCGAATTGCTTTTACACGCTCGCCCATTCATATGGTGTTGTTAGGGGCGGCCATTGGTTCTTTTTTTACCGCTTTAAGTCAGAGTATAAGTTTACTATTTAATTTGAACCAAGATATTACTTTCTGGTTCGTGGGCGGTACTGGTAATGTAACTTGGGGCCAAATTAAAATCGCCGTTCCCGTGATGTTACTAGGCATTATAGGTGCTTGGCTGATTAGTAAACAAGTGACCTTATTAAGCATGGGAGATGAAACGGCTATTTCTTTAGGGAGAAATCCACAGAGAATTCGTGAAAAAAGTATGCTTTGTGTCCTGCTTCTAGCTGGTACAGCCGTATCATTAGTAGGAACAATCAGCTTTTTAGGGTTGATTATCCCTCATATTGTGCGTTTTTTTGTAGGACATGATTACCGCTTTGTGGTGCCAGCTGCTACCTTATTTGGAGCCTTGTTTTTTGTGGTAGCCGATGTAAGTTCACGTCTAATCGCTCCGCCTTTAGAAACCCCGGTGGGTGTCATTGTTACTTTAATCGGAGTTCCTTTGCTTTTGGTTCAAATCAGGAGGGGCAGCGTATGAAAAAAAGCGGTATTTGGCTACTACTTTGTGTTTTGCTAATAAGCGGTATAGGGCTGAGCCTTTCAACAGGCACCATTTCTTTATCCGTTGAAGAATTAGTAGCGGTTATAAGGGGGCAAGGACCCCCGGCGAACCAACTGGTGGTGCTAGATTTTCGGTTGCCTCGGATGTTGATTGCAATCTTTGCGGGTGCAGGATTGGCTGTATCAGGTTATTTATTTCAAACTATTACTCACAATGACTTAGCGGATCCCGGAATTTTAGGGATTAACGCGGGTGCCGGGCTGACTGTTTTGTTTTATTTAGGTTTTTTTACCAGCCAGACTTCAAGTAGTTTATTACCATTTGTTGCCTGTATCGGTAGTTTTTTAGCTGCGTTTTTGGTTTATTTTTGTAGCAAACAAAAAGAAAGATTTGATCCCAATCGATTGTTATTATCTGGTGTAGCAGTTAATGCAGGGATTTCCGCATTGACATTAATTGGCACAATCCGTATTTCACAGGATAGTTATCTTTTTGTGACTTCGTGGTTAGCGGGCACAATCTGGGGAACGACTTGGAACCATGTTTATGTTATTTTACCTTGGTTATTTATCCTATTGCCATTCATTTTATTCCAAGGAAAAAGTTTAGAAGTTATCGGGCTAGGTGATGAAGAAGCTGTTGGGCTTGGTGTACCATTGAAGAAAAAACAGCTTTTCTTTTTAACGAGTGCCGTTATTCTAGCAGCAGTCAGCGTATCTGTCGCTGGCAGTATCAGTTTTATTGGCTTAATTGCACCGCATCTGGCAAAAAACATTGTCGAGCGAAAAAATAATCATGCGCTGCTAATGACTGGGGTTATCGGTAGTTTGCTCTTGTTATATAGTGATATTTTAGGACGTATCATTTTAGCCAACGGCGAAATGGCAGCAGGAATTATCGTGTCTATTGTCGGAGCACCCTACTTCATTTTCCGGTTATTAAAAAATAATCAGTCTAAAAGTTAAAAATCAGCGGAAATTTCCGCTGATTTTTTTGTAGGGAGAATTATTCGAGTTAGGAAATATTATTAGCTATAGGGAAAGCAGTGGGGTCAAAGGAGGTGGCATAAAGAAAGTAATTATCATTAACTCAAGTTTCGCACACCAAATCTGGGAGATAAGCCTTGATATAACGGGGCAGAGTATCCACCCAGTGTTGGAGTTGACTTGTAATAAAATCTTGTAATTGGCTTCCTGATTCTTCACTTACCGCTTGAATAATATGTACTAATTCGATAAGAGCAGCGGACCAATCGAGTTCTTTTATTTGATCGCCCAGTTCATAAAATAAGCCACCTAAGGTCCGCTCATCATTGGCACAGCGCTGCTGCCAGCTTAATAAAATATACCGTGTGAACACAATGGTGGTGTGACAAATTAAGGCTTGATAATGTCGCGTTTGTGTTTCTTTAGTCAGATGAAGCAATGATTTCGATGCCTTAAAAAATGTCTCGATGTCCCATCTCGCCGAGTATGTTTTGACCATTTCTTGGGAAGATAAATCCAGATCATCGGTCATAATCGCCAACCAAGCACTTTTCTTATTGTGATTTTTGACAAAAACGATTTTCACGGGATTTTTGCCGGAGCTTGGTTTCACCACAATCGAGGAAATAATCGCTTCTTGTGTATATTCTTTCGTAGATTTGGCATAAAGTTCTTCCAGCTTGTATAAACGTTGATGAAAAAGGTATTTGGTTTTTCCATTTTTCACCATCCCAATGGTGTGAATCCCCATATCGTGTAATTGGTCTATCATTTTAGGGGAAGTAAACCATTTATCCATCAACACATGGGTGGCGTAAATCCCTTGGTTCAAGGCGCGTTGAACCATCTCAAGTGCCACTTCGGGCATTTTACGACTTGATTCGTTGAATCGTTTGGCTCCTACGGTTCGTTGATCTTTTTCTGCTATTGTTTGGTTCACTTTTTTCTTACCGGATAGTAACCCGAAATCAATCGGAATGAAAGAATAGCCATCGGAGAACCCTAAAGTAAGCATACGATACCCTTTGTATCCTTGTTTGAGCGCATGATCCCAAAGACGAGCTAAGCCTGGTACCTCTTGGCTTCGATTACGATAAAACGTCGAATCATCCAAGATCAACGTCCGAATATGGGTTTTCGTATCCGTTAAAGAATGGAGCTTTTCGATGACAGACGCACTAAACCGAAGTAAAAACAGACGCCAGTTGTTATGGGGATTGTTCATCCATCGATACACGGTATCTTTTTTCATGTATTGGTCGCTTTCCCGCCCACTGAGAACTTGGTTTAAGGATTTTCCTTTAAAGACGAGGCTAAAGAGAAAAGTGAAGTATAAAAAAGCGGCACCTTCAATCAATGAAGGCACCGTTTCTTACAATCAACTATTTTTAGTACGCCAAAAGTGGCGCACGCAAGCCAAGATAATAAGGATAAGTAAAACGAATAATATCAGAAGGGCTACTTGTGAGCCCAGCGTAGTTCCTTTTAGATAGTCAGGGTTCCTTTGTTGGAAGCTATTGATCACACTAGCGACGATTGCAGTAGCTACCGCACCAGAAAATTGTTGCAGCGTGTTAAAGAAGGTGTTGCCATCGCCGTATTCTTCAGGGGTTAAAAGGTTCATACCACTTGTCATCATATTACTATAGGAAAAGCCGATGCCTAACATATAAAATACATGCCCTGCGACTAAGCCAAGCAAGCTTGGTTGATTGAGTAAAATAGTTAAAGCCAGCCAACCAATGGCGGCTAACGTTAATCCGATTAAGATGGGCCTTTTAGCCCCGTGTTTATCTAATACGCGTCCAGAAATAGGTGCCAGAATAGCGCCTATGGCTGCTCCGGGTAGCATAACTAGCCCTGCAATAAATGCATTGTCTCCTAGAACAATCTGTACAAAATTAGGAAGGACAAAGGAAATCCCTAAAAGTAAGAACTGACAAACCAGAAAACCACATAAGAACAAGTCAAATGCTTTGTTTTTTAGCACGTCAATTCTCACTAAAGGCTGTTGTGCTTTAGAAGTTCGTTGTAAGAAAATAATTAATCCTATTGCGCCAACCAATAGCGGGATTAGACTTTTCAACGTACCCATTTGATTGAGAAAAACTAATAAACCACTAAATAATAACCCGATGCCCACGAGACTGAATAGATCGAGCGAACTGCTTTTTTGCACCTTTATTTCAGGAATAGCGTATAGCCCCATAATAAGAGAGAGCAGTAAAACCGGTATTAAAAATAAAAAGATATAATGCCAAGAAATGATGGAAGTCAGCAAACCGCCATAGGTAGGGCCAATAGCTGGTGCGATCGATGTCGTAAGTGTACCAACGCCCATCATGCTTCCGCGTTTTTCCAAAGGCGTAAACGTTAAAATGATATGAAACATCAATGGTAAAGCAATCCCTGTGCCGATCCCTTGCAACAGGCGACCGAAAAGTAAGATCAAAAAAGTGGGGGAGATAAAGTCGGTAATCAGGCCAACAATAAAAAAGAGATTGGCGATGACAAATAATTTGCGAATTGAAAAGTTTTTGATTAAATAGTTCGAAAAAGGAACCATAATGGAAATAACTAATAAATAAATCGTAGTTACCCATTGGACCGTTGAAGTCGAAATACTAAATTCTGAAATTAGCGTAGGAAAGGTGACATTCATCGCTGTTTCGATCAATACCCCCGAAAACGACATAATCCCAGCAGCTAAAACGGCTGGTAGTAAATTGATTTTTGCTTTTTCCATTTCTATACCCCTTTAAAAAATTCATTAAAAAAGAGACTGTCTCTAAATGAATAGAAACCGCCTCTTTCTCGACACGTAGCCTCTACGTGTTATCTGTACGATCATTGCAAAAATATTATAAAATGGTTTTTGTTTTGGGTCAAGTTAAAATTTTAGTGCATCAGATCATCTGCTCTATCTGGATATTGGTGTGCTAAACGGCTCGCACCAGAGGCAGCGATTGCTCCAACAATATCATCTAAAAAAGTATGCACACGCGGACCCTCATGATCGTTTAGCATTTGCAAAATACCAGGTTTTACTTTATCGATATAGCCATAGTTGGTAAAACCAATCGATCCATAGACGTTGACAATGGAAAGAGCTAATATTTCATCAATCCCGTAAAGTCCTTCATCTTGGGAAACAATTTCTTGCAATGGCTGTAGTAGTTGATCTTCTTCTGCCAAGACATCTAGTTGGATACCGGTTAAAATTGCATTATGAACTTCTCTTTTAGATAACACAGAATCAACGCTTTCGACACAATTTTCTAAAGATAAGCCTGGAATGTAATCTTTTTGCAAATACATGACTAATTTGGCGATATCAATGACTGAAACGCCACGTTCCTTTAATAGTTCACGTGCTTTTTCTTCTAATGTTTTTGTTTCTAAAACCATAAATGAAACCTCCTGTTTATGTTCATTGGAAAAGACTTGTCGAATGCATAGGTTGCGTCCGATTTTTAGGATCAATATAATGAAGGGCATTGTTTACCGCTGTGGGCGCTTCACCGAAACCGGTGGCGATTAGATCCACTTTCCCATCATACAAAGTGATGTCGCCACAACAATAAACCCCATCTCTAGAACTTTTCATATCCGAATTCACAGGGATTCCTTGACGACTGCTGTTAATTTGCCATTCTTTTAGATCTAAATTCGTAGAAAATCCATAATTTACAATTAAATAATCGACAGCTAAATCAGCCGTTTCATCACTTTTAGCGACTTGTAAATGCAGTGTATCCAGGCTTTGTTCTCCTTTTACCCCTCGGATAATATAAGGAGTTAAAATTTGCACAGAAGAGTTTTTTAATTGCTGAATACTGTGTTCGTGGGCTCGAAATTTGTCGCGCCGATGAACAATGGAGACTTCTTTAGCAATCGGTTCTAACATGAGAGCCCAATCGACCGCTGAATCACCACCACCAGCGATCACGACTTTTTTACCAGCATATTTCATAAGATCTGAAATAAAATAATCGATCCCATTATTTTCAAACTTTTCTGCTTGTTCTACGCGCAACCTGCGCGGTTGAAAAGAACCATTCCCCAAAGCCAAAATAACGGCCTTTGAATAGTGGGTACGTTGATTGGTGACAATTTCAATCAAATCATCTTGGTAGTTGAGCTTTACCACTTCTTCTTCTAAACAATAGCGATGATTAAACATCGTAAGTTGCTTTTCTAAATTTTGCGCTAATTCATCTGCTTTAATTTTAGGAAATCCGGGGATATCATAAATATATTTTTCTGGATATAATGTTGTTAATTGTCCGCCTAATTTGGGCAGGGTGTCGATAATTTTTGTTTTGGCATTACGCATGCCGGCATAAAAAGCAGCAAACATTCCAGCCGGCCCAGCGCCAACGATTGTGATATCATATACATCCATATTGTGACTCCTTTTCATATAAAACCTACTGAGTTTCAACACATTAGCTACATTATAACAAAGAAATTAAAGCGTGGCATTTTTAATATTTTTTGCTATGATAAAAGAGCAGTAAGTAAATTTTTAGAGGAGGAATTTTTTTGTCTGAATTTCCACAAATTGATTTAGCAAAACAAGAAGGGCCACAAGCTGTCATTCAAACCAACCATGGGGCGATTACAGTGCAACTATTTGAAAAAAACGCTCCAAAAACAGTAAAGAACTTTATCGAATTAGCAAAAAAACAATATTATGATGGGGTTATTTTTCATCGGATTATCCCTGACTTTATGATTCAAGGGGGCGATCCAACAGGCACTGGCATGGGTGGCGAAAGTATTTACGGCGATAAGTTTGAAGACGAATTTAGTAGTGAGTTATTCAACTTACGTGGCGCTTTGTCGATGGCTAATGCCGGACCTAATACTAATGGTAGCCAATTTTTTATTGTTACCAATAAGAATATGCCCGAAAATATGATGGGACAAATGCAAGACGCGGGCTTTCCTGCTGAAATTATTGAAGCATATAAAAACGGCGGAACCCCTTGGCTTGATTTCCGCCACACAGTCTTTGGTCAAGTGATTGACGGGATGGATGTCGTTGAAAAAATTGAAAATGTTAAAACAGGGGCTCAAGACCGCCCAGTGGATGAGGTCATCATTAATACAATTGAAATAAAAGATTGATAAAAAATTGGCATATAGTGCAAACTTACAAGTTTTGCATTATACGCCAATTTTTATTTAATTAAATGCAGCGGCAATTCTTTGCAGGCCCTCTTTTAAAGTAGAATGAGGACAAGCAAGATTAATGCGCATATGTTGTGTCCCCTGTTCGCCATAAGAAATCCCAGGATTTAATACCACTTTAGCTTCATTGATTAATTTTTCTTCTAATTGTTTATCCGTCAAATGATAAGCAGAAAAATCTAACCACATGAGATAGGTTGCTTCTGGTTTGCTTACTTTAACATCAGGCAATTCTTTTTGGAAAAAGTTATAGGTTATATCAATATTTTCTTTTAAATAATCCAATAATTCATTAAGCCAAGCTTCGCCGCCCTCATAAGCAGCTTGCGTGCCAATCATTCCAAAAGTGTTGATGTCATTTTGGTGATTTTGCTTTTGTATTTTTTCAAATGTTTGCTTCAATTCCGGATTTTTAATGAAAACCATTGAATTTTTGATACCTGCTAGATTGAAGGTTTTTGTGGCGGCAGTTAGTACAATGGAGAAATCTTTAAATGAAGGATCAGCATTTTGAAAAGTCGTAAATGTTTTTGGTTGATAAATAATATCTTGGTGAATTTCGTCGCTGACTACAATGACATTGTATTTTTTACAAAGATTGCCAACCTGTTGTAATTCGTCTTTGCTCCAAACACGCCCTCCTGGATTATGCGGATTACATAAAATAAATAGTTTAACGTCTTCTTCTTGAATCAAACGTTCCATCTCAGCAAAGTTCATTTTAAATTTGTCGTCGGTAAATAGTTTACTGCGAACCAGCTTGCGATTATTTTCTTCCACACTTTCGGCAAAAGGTGGATAAACAGGATCGTGAATCAGTACTGTATCACCAGGTTGGGTATAGGATTGTACATTAAGAGCGATGCTGGGCACAACTCCGCTGCTAAATAAGATGTCTTCTTTTTTTATCGTAAAGTCATGTCGCCTTTTTTGCCAGCTAATAATGGCATCATATAACGAATCAGGAACGATTGAGTAGCCAAAGACGCCTTGGTTTAAATAAGTTTGAAAAGCAGACTGAACGGCTGCGGGGGCTTTAAAGTCCATATCAGCTACCCACATAGGTAATAAACCTTCTTGTTTGTAAGTTGCCTCTAAGGTATCCCACTTGACACTTTGCGTTTTTTTACGGTCTACAATTTGATCGAATTGGCTCATGGTTCTCCTCCTTTTATAGTGATTTATTCACTACTTCATTTTTCATCTAATTACTAGTATAATAAAATTTGTGAAAAGAGGGAAAGATATGACTTATAAAATTGGAGAAATTTTAACAGGGACAGTCACCGGTGTTCAAACTTATGGGGCTTTTGTCTCTTTGGATGCCCATACGCAAGGATTGATTCATATTTCAGAAATTCAATCCGGCTTTACGAAAAATATACGCGACGTTGTCCAAATAGGTGAGAAGTTGCAAGTACAAATTATTGATATCGATGAATATACCCAAAAAATCAGTCTTTCAAGACGCACACTTGAAAAACAATTTGTACGCCCACCTTATCATAGGAAACATTACTTTACAGATAAAAATAAACAAATCGGATTTCAGACGATTGATGAACACTTACCCGGATGGATTGATGAAGCAATGGACATTCTTTCATCATGAAAAAATTATCATGAAAGTTTCGCAAAATAGATAATATCGTGTTAAAATGGACGCTACGAAGAAAAGTAGAATGGGTCGAGGTGAAAAAAATTGAGTGATAAAAAAGTTGCCGGCACAGTGATTCTTCATTTAGAAGATGGATCCAAAAAATTCTTAGTAAGAACAATAAATGACGGACTAGCTTTAGCATTTACGGATTTTTCCGCTGAACAAACAGGCTTAGCAAATATTCTTCAGATTTTAAAAGAGGAAGTGCAACTTGATATTGAAAATATTCAATTAGTTGAATTGACCAATGGACAAATTCAAGATATAAATGTTCCTCTGTTTGTTTTTGATGCACAAGAAAATCAACAACAAGCAGAACTCCCCGATGAATATTATTGGGCTAACGCACAAACTTTTCGAGAAATCATTCAAGATATGGATATTGAAGGGATGCCTTTCTTCTAAGGCTGCCGATCATTTTTACTACTTTATTTTAATTGGTTAATGAAAGAACAATTTGTTTTTTAACTTTCTGCTTAAAATAATAAAAAAGGATTTGTTTTTTTGTTGACCTCCAATAAGATTCGTGATAAATTAATTGAGGTTGATCGTTCATTTGAACGTTTTACCGAATTAAAAAAAGTTATTGACGTTATATTATCGAAGTGATAAGATAATCAAGTCGCAAATTTTCGTATTAATAAATTTGTGGCAATCGTAAAACTTTTGAAATTAAGCATTGACAAAACTTTGTCACGCTGATAAGATATAAAAGTTGCTACGGCGACAAACAGTAGACCTTTGAAAACTGAACAAAGCAAGCAAACGAACCAATGTGTAGGGCGCTTCTAATAGAAGCAACAAACATTAACAACAACGCAAGCAAGACGCAAGCGTAAAAGTAACAAGAGCTGAAACGATCAACGGTGTTGATCGATCAAATTCAAGATGAGAGTTTGATCCTGGCTCAGGACGAACGCTGGCGGCGTGCCTAATACATGCAAGTCGAACGCTGCTTTGATCGAAACTTCGGTTTCTTTTGAAGCGGAGTGGCGGACGGGTGAGTAACACGTGGGGAACCTATCCATCAGCGGGGGATAACACTTGGAAACAGGTGCTAATACCGCATAAGGCTTTCTTTCGCCTGAAAGAAAGCTAAAAGGCGCTTTTTGCGTCACTGATGGCTGGTCCCGCGGTGCATTAGCCAGTTGGTGAGGTAACGGCTCACCAAAGCAACGATGCATAGCCGACCTGAGAGGGTGATCGGCCACACTGGGACTGAGACACGGCCCAGACTCCTACGGGAGGCAGCAGTAGGGAATCTTCGGCAATGGACGAAAGTCTGACCGAGCAACGCCGCGTGAGTGAAGAAGGTTTTCGGATCGTAAAGCTCTGTTGTCAGTAAAGAACAGGAAAAAGAGGCAATGCTTTTTCTATGACGGTAGCTGACCAGAAAGCCACGGCTAACTACGTGCCAGCAGCCGCGGTAATACGTAGGTGGCAAGCGTTGTCCGGATTTATTGGGCGTAAAGCGAGCGCAGGCGGTGATTTAAGTCTGATGTGAAAGCCCCCGGCTCAACCGGGGAGGGTCATTGGAAACTGGATCACTTGAGTGCAGAAGAGGAGAGTGGAATTCCATGTGTAGCGGTGAAATGCGTAGATATATGGAGGAACACCAGTGGCGAAGGCGGCTCTCTGGTCTGTAACTGACGCTGAGGCTCGAAAGCGTGGGTAGCAAACAGGATTAGATACCCTGGTAGTCCACGCCGTAAACGATGAGTGCTAAGTGTTGGAGGGTTTCCGCCCTTCAGTGCTGCAGTTAACGCATTAAGCACTCCGCCTGGGGAGTACGACCGCAAGGTTGAAACTCAAAGGAATTGACGGGGGCCCGCACAAGCGGTGGAGCATGTGGTTTAATTCGAAGCAACGCGAAGAACCTTACCAGGTCTTGACATCCTTTGACCACGCGAGAGATCGCGTTTCCCCTTCGGGGGCAAAGTGACAGGTGGTGCATGGTTGTCGTCAGCTCGTGTCGTGAGATGTTGGGTTAAGTCCCGCAACGAGCGCAACCCTTATTGTTAGTTGCCAGCATTCAGTTGGGCACTCTAGCAAGACTGCCGGTGACAAACCGGAGGAAGGTGGGGATGACGTCAAATCATCATGCCCCTTATGACCTGGGCTACACACGTGCTACAATGGGAAGTACAACGAGCAAGCCAAGCCGCAAGGCCGCGCGAATCTCTGAAAGCTTCTCTCAGTTCGGATTGCAGGCTGCAACTCGCCTGCATGAAGCCGGAATCGCTAGTAATCGCGGATCAGCATGCCGCGGTGAATCCGTTCCCGGGCCTTGTACACACCGCCCGTCACACCACGAGAGTTTGTAACACCCAAAGTCGGTGCGGCAACCTCATTAGAGGAGCCAGCCGCCTAAGGTGGGATGAATGATTGGGGTGAAGTCGTAACAAGGTAGCCGTATCGGAAGGTGCGGCTGGATCACCTCCTTTCTAAGGAAAAATTACGGAAGTTTTACACATCGTTTGCGCTTTGTTCAGTTTTGAGAGGTCTACTCTCAAACTTTGGTTCTTTGAAAACTGGATAGAAAAACAACAATCAACACCAACCGAGAATCGCGTTGAACGCGTTTTTGAAAGAGTTCAAAAAAGAAAGCGGCCATCGATGGGCTTTTATCGCTAAAAGTATAGAACCATCGTTGGTCCCTCGACCGCAAGGTCGAGTAAGGTTAAGTAGAAAAGGGCACACGGTGAATGCCTTGGCACTAGGAGCCGATGAAGGACGGGACCAACACCGATATGCTCTGGGGAGCTGTAAGTAAGCTAGGATCCAGAGATTTCCGAATGGGGAAACCCCGCATTTTTAATCGAATGTGGCTTGATCTGTGAATACATAGCAGGCAAGCGGTAGACGCAGGGAACTGAAACATCTTAGTACCTGCAGGAAGAAAAAGAAAACTCGATTCCCTGAGTAGCGGCGAGCGAAACGGGAAGAGCCCAAACCAGGATGCTTGCATCTTGGGGTTGTAGGACGTTAACAGCACAAGAAAAAGGGCAGCCAAAGGATCTGGAACGATCCGCCAGAGCGGGTAAGAGCCCCGTAGGCGAAGGCCGGCAACTTGTTTTAACGGATCCTGAGTACGGCGGCACACGCGAAATGCCGTCGGAAACCGGGAGGACCATCTCCCAAGGCTAAATACTCCCTAGTGACCGATAGTGAACCAGTACCGTGAGGGAAAGGTGAAAAGCACCCCGGAAGGGGAGTGAAAGAGATCCTGAAACCGTGTGCTTACAACAAGTTAGAGCCCGTTAATGGGTGATAGCGTGCCTTTTGCAGAATGAACCGGCGAGTTGCGTTGGCTGGCGAGGTTAAGTCGTAAAAAGACGGAGCCGCAGCGAAAGCGAGTCTGAAATGGGCGCTTTGAGTCAGTCGACGCAGACCCGAAACCAGGTGATCTACCCATGTCCAGGTTGAAGGTGCGGTAAAACGCACTGGAGGACCGAACCCACGTACGTTGAAAAGTGCGGGGATGAGGTGTGGGTAGCGGAGAAATTCCAAACGAACTTGGAGATAGCTGGTTCTCTCCGAAATAGCTTTAGGGCTAGCGTCGAGGAACGAATGATGGAGGTAGAGCACTGTTTGGACGAGGGGCCCCTTTCGGGTTACCGAATGCAGATAAACTCCGAATGCCATTCATTTTGCCTCGGCAGTCAGACGGTGAGTGATAAGATCCATCGTCGAAAGGGAAACAGCCCAGACCACCAGCTAAGGCCCCTAAATGTATGTTAAGTGGAAAAGGAGGTGGGGTTGCTCAGACAACTAGGATGTTGGCTCAGAAGCAGCCATCATTGAAAGAGTGCGTAATAGCTCACTAGTCGAGTGACCCTGCGCCGAAAATTTACCGGGGCTAAACATACTGCCGAAGCTGTGGAATGCACCCTTAGGGTGCATTGGTAGGAGAGCGTTCTAAGGGCAGAGAAGGCAGATCGTAAGGACTGCTGGAGCGCTTAGAAGTGAGAATGCCGGTATGAGTAGCGAAAGACAGGTGAGAATCCTGTCCACCGTAAGACTAAGGTTTCCTGGGGAAGGCTCGTCCGCCCAGGGTTAGTCGGGACCTAAGCTGAGGCCGAAAGGCGTAGGCGATGGCCAACAGGTTGATATTCCTGTACCTGTTGTCTTCATTTGAGTGATGGAGGGACGCAGGAGGCAAAAGAAAGCAGACGAATGGAAAGGTCTGTCCAAGCAGTGAGTCGGAGAAAGAGTGAAAGGCTTTTTCTTGTCAACGACCAGCTGTGACGGGAGGGAAATTTAAGTACCGAAGTTCTGGCGTCACACTGCCAAGAAAAACTTCTAGCAAGAAGGCAATGGCCCGTACCGCAAACCGACACAGGTAGTCGAGGAGAGTATCCTCAGGTGAGCGAGCGAACTCTCGTTAAGGAACTCGGCAAAATGACCCCGTAACTTCGGGAGAAGGGGTGCTGCTCTAACGAGCAGCCGCAGTGAATAGGCCCAAGCGACTGTTTATCAAAAACACAGGTCTCTGCAAAATCGTAAGATGACGTATAGGGCTGACGCCTGCCCGGTGCTGGAAGGTTAAGAGGAGTGCTTAGCGTAAGCGAAGGTACGAATTGAAGCCCCAGTAAACGGCGGCCGTAACTATAACGGTCCTAAGGTAGCGAAATTCCTTGTCGGGTAAGTTCCGACCCGCACGAAAGGCGTAACGATTTGGGCACTGTCTCAACGAGAGACTCGGTGAAATTTTAGTACCTGTGAAAATGCAGGTTACCCGCGACAGGACGGAAAGACCCCATGGAGCTTTACTGTAATTTGATATTGCGTGTCTGTACCGCATGTACAGGATAGGTAGGAGCCGTAGAATTCGGGACGCGAGTCTCGAAGGAGGCATCAGTGGGATACTACCCTTGCGTTATGGCCACTCTAACCCGCGCCACTTAGCGTGGCGGGAGACAGTGTCAGATGGGCAGTTTGACTGGGCGGTCGCCTCCCAAAAGGTAACGGAGGCGCCCAAGGTTCCCTCAGAATGGTTGGAAATCATTCAACGAGTGTAAAGGCAGAAGGGAGCTTGACTGCGAGACAGACAAGTCGAGCAGGGACGAAAGTCGGGCTTAGTGATCCGGTGGTTCCGCATGGAAGGGCCATCGCTCAACGGATAAAAGCTACCCTGGGGATAACAGGCTTATCTCCCCAAGAGTCCACATCGACGGGGAGGTTTGGCACCTCGATGTCGGCTCGTCGCATCCTGGGGCTGTAGTCGGTCCCAAGGGTTGGGCTGTTCGCCCATTAAAGCGGCACGCGAGCTGGGTTCAGAACGTCGTGAGACAGTTCGGTCCCTATCCGTCGCGGGCGTAGGAAATTTGCGAGGCGCTGTCCTTAGTACGAGAGGACCGGGATGGACCTACCGCTGGTGTACCAGTTGTCGTGCCAACGGCATCGCTGGGTAGCTATGTAGGGCAGGAATAAACGCTGAAAGCATCTAAGCGTGAAGTCCCCCTCAAGATGAGATTTCCCCTTTCTTCAAAGAAAGTAAGATCCCTGAGAGAAGATCAGGTAGATAGGTCCGAAGTGGAAGACCCGTGAGGGTTGGAGCGGACGGATACTAATCGATCGAGGACTTAACCACAGGTTCAAGGGTTTTCGGTTGCGAATGGAGGTTGTTTTTCATCCAGTTTTGAGAGAACGAAAGGTTCACTCAACATGATTTTGTGTGTGGTGGCGATCGCAAGAAGGAGACACCTGTTCCCATGCCGAACACAGTCGTTAAGCTTCTTAGCGCCAATTGTAGTGAGGGGTTATCCCCTTGTGAGAGTCGGACGTCGCCACGCGGAAAATCATTATTCCGGCATAGCTCAGTTGGTAGTAGCGCATGACTGTTAATCATGATGTCGTAGGTTCGAGTCCTACTGCCGGAGTTAATTAATAATTGTAAAAGCGATCAGGAAAAATTCATTCCTTGGTCGCTTTTTTTACTATAAAGAAGCATATCTTTTTAAGAGAGATAGTAAGAAAATTGACTCAATGATTTTCCTATTAACTTTTATTAAGTAAAATGATAAAAAAGCCTTTTTGCATAACTATTACAATTTGAAGAATAGGTATTCTTGAGTAACGAATCATTCTTTCTTTACTCATTATCAACTTATTGAGGAAGACTTTTCTTTTCCTTTACTCAACTTTTAGCTATTGAGTAGTGAATCGTCATTTCATTCCTCATTTTCCGTCTATTTTCGCCACTTTAGCGAATTTTTCTTTGTTCTTGAGTAACGAATCGTGTTTTCTTTATTCGTTATTAAATTATTGAGGAAAACTTTTCTATTTCATTCCTCATTTTTTGTCAATTGAGTAAAATTTTTTTACATTATTACTCAGATCCTTACTATAAAAGTTCAATCACCTTTATTTGGTAAAAACGAATCAAGAATGCTAAGTGTGTAAAAACTATTATAGTCAACAAATGTAATTTTAGTTTATTGAAAAAGAAAAAATATGCTAGAATAAACATTAGAGAAGGAGATGAGATCCTATTGCAGAAAACGAAAATTTTATTTGACTTAGATGGAACAATTATTGACTCAAGTGCGGGCATTTACGCTTCGCTTAATTATGCGATGAAGGAAATGAATCGTGCGCCACTTTCCCAAAAAACGTTAAAATCTTTTATCGGTCCGCCTTTGATTGATTCTTTTGTCAAAATAGGTATGTCCAAACAAGAGGCAAAAGAAGCTGTGGACCATTATCGAACTCTTTATAAAGAAAAAGGAATGTACCAAGTTTCTCCCTATAATGGTATAGAAGAGGTTTTAACTCAACTTAGTAAAAAGTATGAATTGTTTATTGCTACATCGAAGCCAGAATTTTTTGCGATAAAAATCGTTGATCATTTAGGATATTCTAAATTTTTGAACGCGGTCTACGGAGCAGACTTGAAAGGAGTTCGTTCTGATAAAACAGCGGTAATCCATGATGCTTTAAAAGCGGAAAAAATTGAAGACCTCTCAACTGTGGTTATGGTTGGTGATCGTGCTCATGATATAACTGGAGCTATAGAGAATCAAATTGACAACGTTGGGGTACTCTATGGTTTTGGCGATAAAGAAGAATTGTTAAAAGCTGGTACACAAACAATAGTAGAAAAACCAATGGATCTTTTGGAAATTTTCCAATAAACTAACTGTTTAGTAGAAAAGTATAAAATGTTGTTGACAAGTATAGTCGTTTTAGGTATCCTATATCTTGTGCGAAATAAGTGCCGTCTTAGCTCAGTCGGTAGAGCACCACCATGGTAAGGTGGGGGTCGCCGGTTCGAGTCCGGCAGACGGCTTTGCTTGGAACCTTGATATGTCAAGGTTCTTTTTTTATGCTTACACCAATAATTTACCTATGTTTGAGAATTTTGGGACGAAATTGGGAGGAGATTTTATTCCTCGAAAAGATCAGAAAAGCGTTGGGCAGATTCTTTATGGATTTGTGGCCGAACATGGGAATACATATTTATGGAGGGACATTACTATTTTTATGTTTTAAAAAAGTGGCAGTCGATAGTTTTTTAAGTATCAGCTGCCATTAAATATTTAGTTAGAAAAATCGTCGCCAAATATGTATTTAAAACCAAATACGAATAGATTCATGGATAGGAATTTTTAGTGTAGCATAGAATTTATGAGTGACTATCAAAAATAGATTGTATGGTTTTTAAAAACAATTCAGCTGCTGGAGAGAATACTTGATAATTTTTCCATATGATGTGTAATCCTGCCTCTAATTTAGGTTCGAGCGGTCGAAAGGTTAGTTCGTTTTCAGTCATGATATTAATCATTTTATCAAAAGATATGGCGTAACCAAACCCTTCTCGGACCATTATATAAGGATTGAAACCTAGAGAAAAAGTAGATATTATATTTAATTTTTCGAAAGACTCGCCAAACCACTCCGAAAACTCATTTCTAGATAAACCTTTTTTACTTGCTTGTCGTGAAATAATTAAGGGAACGTTCATTAAATCTTCCACTGTAATTGAAACTTTTGAGGCTAAGGGGCTATCTTTACGCATAACGATACCCCAAGTGTCTTTACTAGGCAAGGTGATATAATTGTATTTTGAAAGATCTACCGGATCAACAACGATTCCAAAATCATCTAATCCTCGATCGAGTCTATCCATAACATCTTCTGAATTTCCACTAAACAAGTGATAACACATATCAGGATAGTATTTTTGTAAATCAATAGCAGCATGAGCAAAATGTTTAAATGCATCTGTCTCCGCACTGCCGATATATACGTCACCTCCAGAGATATCGTCCATTGTTAGAAATTCATTCTTAGTTTTTTCAAACATATCAAGAATATCTTCTGCTCTTTTGCGAAGAAGCATACCTTCATTCGTAAGTTGTACACTGTAATTACTACGAGTAAATAACTTTTTTCCAAGTTCTTCTTCTAAATCTTTTAATTGTTTAGAAAGTGTCGGTTGACTAACATGTAAAAACCTAGCTGCGTTTGTCATACTACTTTCTCTAGCAACGGTCAAAAAATATTTTAAAACACGTATATCCATTGATTTCACTCCTTTGTTTTTATTTTATATAAAATAGTTATTCTTTTCAATAATATCTAGGTATTAGTTATAAGTATTTGAAGATGAAGACATCCTCCTTTAATATATACTTATAGAAATAAAAAATATAGACAAGGGGGATGGCTGGAAAAATAGTGGAGCGGAACGAAAAGATCATACAAAATTTAAAGGATTCAGGATTTTCATTGATACAAATAGAGAAATTTATGACCCTCTATGAAAACAAAAAAACGAGCCCTCAACGTCATATAATAATAAATCGCAGAAAAGCTTTATTGGATTCCATTCATCAAATGCAAAAGCAAATTGATTGCCTGGATTACTTGTTATATCGTTTGGAACTTTAAGTTCGTGTTTAGTCGTGTATTAATAATAAACTATAGGAGGAGAAAATTATGGCAGTAAAGGATAAAGTAGTAATTATTACGGGCGCTTCTTCAGGAATCGGCGAAGCAACAGCTAAGTTATTAGCTAGTCGAGGCGCGAAATTGGTATTAGGTGCACGTCGTAAGGAAAGATTAAAAGAAATAGCAGAAGCAATCGAAAAAGACGGTGGACAAGCGGTTTACCAAGAAACAGACGTCACTAAAGTTGAAGATAATCAAAGTTTAGTTGAGTTAGCTAAAACAACTTTTAGTAAAGTAGATGTTATCTTCTTGAATGCTGGATTAATGCCAAATTCACCATTATCTGCCTTAAAAAGCGATGAATGGAACCAAATGGTAGATGTCAACATAAAAGGCGTTTTAAATGGTATCGAAGCCATCCTACCTGAATTTAAAGAACAAAAGTCAGGGCATGTTATTACGACTTCTTCAGTGGCAGGGCTCAAGGCGTATCCAGGTGGTGCTGTCTATGGTGCAACCAAATGGGCGGTTCGTGATTTAATGGAAGTTTTGCGTATGGAATCTGCACAAGAAGGTAGTAATATCAGAACAGCCACAATTTATCCAGCAGCAATAAAATCTGAATTGCTTGAAACAATTACAGATAAAGAAACAGCTGAAGGTGCTAACGCGATGTATGATCAATACCAAATTAGCCCAGATCGGGTTGCTAATGTGGTAGAATTTGCTATCGACCAACCAGAAGACACGAATGTTAATGAATTTACGATTGGACCAACAGCTCAGCCTTGGTAAGATCAAAATTTGAGAAGTCTTTTATAACCTAACCCTAATTACGTTATGGAAGGCTTTTTAATTAAAAAGAAAAAAATTTTGATTAGTATAAAATTATTATTGCTACAATGGTGGAAAAAATATTATAGAAAAGAGGGATTAGATGGGAAAAGTTTCTATTGCCGGAAGAGAAGTAAACCCCATTGGATTAGGTACTTTACATATGGGGGATGACCCAAGTCAATTAAAGCAAGAGCTAAAGGCTATTCGTACAGGGTTGGATAATGGTGTTCAAGTATTAGATACGGCTGAAATGTATGGTAGCGGGAACTCGGAAAAATTCCTTTCTAAAGCAATCGAACCCTATAAAAGAGAGGATTTATTTTTAATTTCAAAAGTATTACCCCCCAATGCTTCGAAAAAACAGTTACCTATCAGTTTAGAGAATAGTCTGAAAAGGTTAAATGTCGACTATTTGGATTTATATTTACTTCACTGGCAAGGTCAAGTTCCTTTAGAAGAAACAGTGGAGGCGTTAGAAAAAGCAAAAAATCAAGGGAAAATAAGAGCGTGGGGCGTATCTAATTTAGATACGAATGAATTAAAGAACGTTATTTCACTGCCCGAAGGCAAGGATTGTTCGGCCAATCAATTACGGTATAATTTGAGGGATAGAGGAATCGAATATGATTTAATACCAGAAATGAATCAATATAATATCCCTGTCATTGCCTACGCCCCGGTTGATAGAGGTAAACAGTTGGTAAAGGAAACAGTCATTCAACAAATTGCTGAAAAACATGGTGTAGATGCTTTTCAAATCTTATTGGCATGGACGATTAGGAATGGAAATACGATAGCTATTCCTCAATCTAGCAATGAAGCACATGTGTACAACAATATTCAAGCGGCTAACATTAAACTAAGCGAAGATGACTTAAAAAAGATTGACAAGCTTTATTCCAAACCTACGTCAAAACAACCATTAGCTTTGTGGTAAAAAAGCTTATTTACAGATACAGTAGCTTCTCGTAAACCACTTCTAAAATATATGATAAAGCCTAGCATAATAAATCGAGTGAATTACATTAGGAACAAATCAGTAAAAGCCTTAGAAAATCTAGTTAAAATCTAAGGTTTTTACTTTTTGAGTAAAGCAATTTCTTATGTGCCAAATGTTTAGCCATGATAAGGTCTCCTCTTCCTTAGAATTTATCCATTTCTTTGTTCCAAAAAGGAAGGGCAGGCCACTAAGAAAATAGTGGAATAAAAAGAAAATAATCACATAAGAACGACAAACTGGTGGTATAACTTACAAGTTGTCCCACTAGTTTTTGAGAGTAATGAGATAACTTCGATGGATAATGGTCTTTTTAGTGTTTACTTCATCCAGAAAGGTATTTTAATACGTGTTAAAATAATAGTACTAAATACTGGGGGCGCGTCAAATGGATAAAACCAAGGCTAGAAAACAAGGCAATGCGGTTACAAACACATTACCTAAAAAATTCAATGTTTCTGAAGGACAAGAATTTTATATTACCCAAGAAAAAGATGGGACAATTTTACTTACTCCTAAAATTGAGGATTATTTTGCTAATGTAGAAAAAGGTGGCTTTGTTGATACCGAAGATGAATTAGCTCAAGGTTTTGTCACTACTGGAAGTGAGCTAGATAACTAGTATCAAATAGGGAATAATTTATATTGATTATGAACTTCCAAAAGAGAGTGAAATAAAGAAAAGACGACCTGTTGATGTCATCAGCAACAAAAAATTACGCAAAAAGAGTTAACAAACGTGGCGCAACATTTTCTTTTAAACTTTAATTTTAATTTTTGAGCCAAATCCAAGATGAAAACGATAGTAACTATAAAACATGAGAAAAGGTTGTTGTATCCGAAATTAAGATACAACAACCTTTTTAAATAATATTATCAGTGTTTAATTATCAGCGGGATCCATTAGCTGTTTAAAGCCTTGCCAACCCCAATAAATACGAGGCTTTTATTTATAAAAATTCAACCCTAAGACTAAAATTCCAAACAATAGATATAAGCTATTAATAACTAAGCAGATTTTCATTAGATTATTTTTTTCATCATCTTTACTGTAAGCGGCTAGCGTGAACACACCGCTAAAAATCATAAACACTGCATATGAAATAATGATAGTCTCGGCTTGTGGCTGTTCTAAAGCCCAATCAAACATTCTTAGTGGTAAAATCGTCCAAGGAATAAACATGAATAGTGTACTCATTGTTGTTATAATCTTATTTTTCATCAAAATTACCTCCTTTCTTTTTTCCCGAATTGCACACAAGCGATTCCTAAACAAAGAACAGTAATAAAACAAGCCGCTGGAATCCAAGGAATAAAAGTAATATCAAAATTGGGGAAGTTACTGGCTAGTTTTCCGTATCGCGAAGCCACTATGTAATACGGATAACAAATAGGATATAAATACCAAACTCTGGTGTTAATCATTAAAACAGAGGGAACAATCGAAGCTAGGCCGATTCCGATGGCAAATATAGGCGTTTGGAAGAATACTGAAATCATCCAATAAAAAGCTAGCATGGGAATTGAAGTAACATAAATCAAACTGACTTCTTTTAATACGGCTAATGGCGAGAGTATAAAATTATAATCAGTCGCTTGTGATGCCAAAAAGACCACCATATAATATATAGCAACGGATAATAAGACCTGAAGAGCCGCAAGGGCTAGAAGCACAACAAATTTGGCTAAACTTAAATATTTTGGATTCACTGGTAAAGATAACATCTTTAATATTCCACTATTGGAATGTTCATTTTGATTAATCAGTAGTGTGATAACGATCATACTTGCAGGATAAATGAACCCAGTCATTGCCAACAGTCCTTGTATGAGAAGGCTGTTTTCAGGTGTAATCCCTGTCTCCATATCAAAATTCATCTCTACGTTAATTAAAGAGGGGAACCAAAGAACCAGCATTGCCAAAAGTAAAATTGGGATTATTTTTGAGCGTTTAATTTTTTTGAATTCTATACGAATAAAAGAAATTAACTTCATGCAAAATGCCTCCTCGTTTTTAAGAACAATACTTCTCCAATTGTAATTACTACCACTTCAACTAGCACTGCGATGATTCGTTGGCTATCTTGATTCGTATGGTGTAGCCGTTGAAAGGCAAGGGCGAAAGGAAAAAGTGATAATGAAAAACTTTTATTGTAAATCATTATTGCTAAAAAGACTGCTGTCACATTAATCCCTAATGATACCCATACGCTTTCAAAAAAGGTCGCAACGAGTAGAGCTAAAAGTATGGTAGGTAGAGTCATTAAGAAAAAGAAACCGAAATTTTGAACCAGATCTAGCCCGAATCCCTCATATAGCTCAAACCAATAACCTACACCCACAAACATTGCAATCATTTCTAAAATTAAAGGGATAAGCGACAAACAAATCAGTAGAGATACTTTATTCAAAAAAAGTTGGCTTTCTTTGATTGGTAAAGACTTCATTTTTTGAATAGCGTCGTCTGAAAATTCGAGGGAATATAAAAGGCAAGCTCCAGATAGGATTAAAAGAACATTTAACATCGCTATCATTTGCCAATTGCTTGAAATTAAAATAGCTAATGGATTGCCTTCCGGGTAAAGGAAATCCTCTGAGCGCATCATTAAATTTAAAATTGGAATACTTGCTGCTAATATTCCACCAACGGTAAATACTGGAAGTATGCCTGTTCGTTTGATTTTTTTAAATTCTAACCAACTAGTCATTACTTAACCCCCTACGATCATTATCCGTACTAATCAAACTAAGAAAGGTTTCCTCAAGATTGCCATTGTTGTGTTTTTCTCTACCTGAATTTGCTTTCAATTGTTCGATTGTGCCTTCAAATAAGAGTTGTCCATGATTTAAAATCCCAATTTTATCCGCGACGAGTTCAATTTCTGAAAGTAAATGGGAGGATACAATAACCGTACAATTTAACTTTTCAGGTAAAGACTGAATCAGTGTTCTAATTTCATGTACACCCACTGGGTCAAGGCCGTTTGTTGGTTCGTCTAATATCAAGATCGATGGACTTCCAATGAGCGCACTAGCAAGTCCTAATCGTTGTTTCATCCCTAATGAATATTTTTTTGCTTGTCTATTTTTCCATTTTGTTATTCCCACAGTATTCAGCGCTTTTTCAATGGATGATTTGGGCAAGTCTAATATTTGTTGAATAATTTCTAGATTTTCTTCGCCTGTTAAGTTTCCATAAAAGGCGGGAGCTTCGATAAGTGATCCTACTGATTTTAAAATTTGATTTCGATCTTGTGGGTAATGCAAATCGTTAATAACAAATGACCCACTTGTGGGGTTGGTTAATCCTAAAAACATTTTCATTAGAGTGGATTTTCCTGCGCCATTTGGACCAAGTAAGCCGTATACTTTTCCTGTGGGGATTTGTAAATTCACTTTAGAAACAGCTGTAAAATCGCTATATGTTTTGGTAATATCTTGAGTTTCGATAATGTTCATCAATTGATGCCTCCTTTGTTACTTTCACTTTACAATCTCAACCTTACGCCAACCTTCTATGAACCTTAAATCTGCCTTACATTTACTTATATCAATGAAAAAGGGCTAAAAAATAAGCTATAATGTATGTATAAAGAAGGTGGAACAGGTGAAAAACGATTATATTAAAAAGAAAACCATTTTATTAGTCGATGATGAACCCGAACTCCTAAAGATGGTGGCCTCGATATTGGAAGAAGAAGGATTTGAAAAAGTTTTTACTGCGGATACGGCGGAACATACGCGAGCTTTAGTAAAAGAAATTCCGCCTGACCTTGCTATTCTCGACGTGATGCTTCCTGATGAAGATGGTTTTTCGTTGATGGAAGAATTAAAAAAAGAAGCTGACTTTCCTGTCATTTTTTTAACTGCTCGAGGAGAAGATGAAGATAAACTAGCAGGGTTAGGCCTTGGTGCAGACGATTACATTGTCAAACCATTTTTGCCCAAAGAACTTATCTTTCGAATGATTGCCATTCTTCGTAGAACATATAAGAAAGAAACACCTTATGTTAATTTAAAAAACTGCCAGATTGATTTTGAACGAGCAGAAGTATTGAATGATGAAAAGCATTTGAGATTAACAGCCAAAGAGTATGCGTTACTTTATACGCTTTATCGAAATGCAGGCCGCATAGTAACAATAGATGCTTTATGTGAAGCAGTATGGGGACAAAATCCCTTTGGTTATGAGAATTCATTAATGGCACATATTCGAAGAATTAGACAAAAGATTGAGAAAGATCCATCTAATCCTGAATCCTTAATAACAATTAAAGGGCTAGGATATAAATTGATGACTAAGGAGGAGGAGCGGGATGAAAAGCGTTCCTAAATTAATCGCAAGATTTATAGGGATTTTACTGTTAAGTGTCATTCTTTTGGCTATCATAAATATTGCGCTTTTGGGTCTAATATTATTTAAACAATTCCCAGATTCTTCTAATAGTGATTCTCCTTATCAATATGCGCAAACGGTTGCAGATAACCTTACAAAAACAGGAGATAGCTTTTCTTTAGATGTAAACGATTCTACTACTTTAAAAAAAGAAAATATCTGGGCTGTTTTGATAGATGAGAATAGTAAACAAGTCATATGGCACACGGAAAACCTCCCAAATAATGTTCCTAACTCTTACACACTTTCTGATATAAGTTCACTTACCTCAGGTTACATTGAAGGTTATCCAACCTATACTGGAAGTAGTAACGATGGGCTAGTGGTATTGGGCTATCCGAAAAAGAGTTATTGGAAACATACAACGCCAACCTGGAAATACAAATTCATTGCGAACCTCCCACAAATTTTTATGATAGCTTTATCCATCAATGTTATCTTGATTCTATTCATTTATCTTTGGTTTACTGGGAAATTGACCAGATCAGTGAATCCTATTGTTCAAAGTATTAAAGACTTACCAAAAAGTAAACGGGTAAAATTGAATGAAAAGGGTGCACTATCAGAAATAGCTGTAAATATTAATCAAACTTCCCGAATTTTACAAGATCAGGAAAAGGAACTCAAGAAAAAAGAAGTAGCTAGAGCCGATTGGATTGCAGGTATTTCTCATGATATCCGTACACCACTTTCAATGGTCTTGGGTTATACAAGTCAGTTAGAAAATAGCCAAACACTCTCTACTGAAAATAAACAAAAAACGAAGGTTATTCTTAGACAAAGTGAAAAAATACGAAACTTAGTAGATGATTTAAACCTATCCTCAAAATTAGAATATAGTATGCAGCCGTTAAACACTACACAGGTAAATATGGTCGCCTTAGTTCGTCAGGTGGTTGTTGATTTTATGAATAATGATATAGAGGATAAATATGCAATTGAATGGCTGACAGAAGAATCGTTATCTTCTTGTATGGTATATGCAGATAAAGATTTGCTAAAACGGGCAATCACAAATCTTATTCAAAATAGTATTAATCATAATCCAGAGGGTTGTACCATTTACGTTACTGTTCAACAACAATCCGAGCAGTGCGTGATTCAGGTGGAAGATAACGGTGTTGGAATAACCGATGCTCAACTTGAAAAATTGAATCATTCTCCTCATTATATGATCAGTCGAGATAGCGGTTTAGAACAAAGGCACGGGTTAGGGTTGTTGATCGTTAAACAAATCGTTGAATCGCACAATGGAAAAATGACTTTAGGGCACAGCCATTATGGTGGGTTATCAGTTTGTATAAATTTACCTTGATACTGATTTTACAAATATTTTCGTGTCATATTGATGATAATCGCTCTAAGTGTAAAATTTATTGAGGTTATCCCTAGACGAATAAAAAAGAAACCGTTACTCTATTCATTGGGCTTACAGGCACTAATGAATAAAGGCGGTTTCTTATGGAATCTATTGTAACAGATTTAGTTGAAGTAATGAAGAAGGAAACGAATTTTTTAGCAAGGGAAAAAGCCATGATGGTCTTTTTTGCCCAACTCCTAGCGACGATAACACAACTTGCTTTTCAAATTCTCGATGAAGAAGTTTCGACCCAATGCAAGAAGGAAGGCTTTCAAGTGGATCGTAAAAGTGAACGAACGGTGACTTTTTTATTTGGCACCGTGACCTATGTTCGCCGCCGAATGAAAAATCAAGCCAATGAAATTCGTTATCCTTTGGATGAATTTCTAGGGATTCGAAAGAGCTTCCGTTATAGTTCTCTTGTGCTACGCAACGTTTCTCAATTGGGGTCCATCATGGTCTATCGTCACGTTTCCCAAGCGATTGATTGTTTGACTTCTTGGCGTATGAGCCACCAAAATGTGCAACAACTGGTGGTCAAAACCGGGGAACTGATTCAGACGCGAAGTACTCATGAAAGTCGCTACGACGGGATCATTTCTAAGAAAAAAGTGCCCTATTTATATTTAGAAGGCGACGGAGTGAAGATTGGCGGTCAGAAGAAGCAGTCGCTAGAAATCCATCGTTTTCAAGTATGTGAAGGGAGCCAGAAAGTCGGGAATCGCACGGAAATGATCGCCCCGCACTTTGTCAGTCATCTTAACCGACAACAAGCGCAAAAAGAAATAATGAACTATATTCAAGCGCATTATGATCTAACAAATACCGTTGTCGTTTCCAATAGTGATGGGGGTTCAGGCTATGAAAAAGCCGTGTTTGATGAACTTTCCTTAGGCTGTTTACGTCATGAACACTTTCGTGATCGGTATCATGTCCATCGGAAAATCAAAGAACGCCTGTCTTTTGTCCCACAACTTCAAAATCGGATGATCCAGGCGATTCAACATTATCATTGGCCAGAGGTCCAGCTTGTCTTAGATACCTCGGAAAGTTTGATCGAAGAAAAGGAAGCTGAAACCTTGGAACAATTACGCTTACTCCATCATTATCTTCAAAGAAATTGGCCGTATTTAAAACCTCGGAAAGCCCGAGGGATCATGGATTCCAAAGCTTGTATTGGCACAATCGAAAGCACCCATCGGAAGATGACCTACCGGATGAAGCGCCAAGGACGGTTGTGGACAAAAACGGGCGCGCAGGCCATGATTCGTGTCATTGATAGTTTAAGAAACCAAGAATTTGATGGTTGGTTGAACCAATATGAAGCTCTTCCTAACGACGTGGTCGCCCAGGAAAAGCGTTGGAAAGCCATGAAACGTTGGGTACAGAAAAAGCCTAACTTTCAAACGCATGAAGGGGCCTTGAAGGGGCAAATCGGCGAAGGAAAAGCCAAAAGTGCGCCCTTAGGCCAATTCGCCAAAGGGTTGGAGCAATTAATAACGACACCGAATTATATCTAATAAAAACTTGTTTTTGTTAGATATCATGAGGTCTAACCGAACGAACGTGAGGTAAAAAAATACAAAAGTGTCTGTCCCAAAGGTCATTTTTTATTCGACCTCAAAAAATTTGACACATACATAATCGCTTCAAAACTTGTTCAAGGCTCAGTGATTGAGTATACTATGATTTAAGAAGATAAGCCCTAGTATTTAGTTAATTTTCTTGTGTATAAAACTAGCAAAATGTATATAATTTAGGATGTCAATTATTCGAAAAAAGTTGACATCTCTTGTTTTTAAATAAAGGTTGCTATACCAACGTTTTTTGTGCTTTATTTCCAGTTTGTCGTGTTTTTCTACCCCCTTGTTAGAGAGGAGGTAGCTTTTTTGGAAGAAAAAGTAATTATGCCAATACCAATTTCAGCAATGAAACTAAATGTGTGGGTATAAAAATAGTCTTCTCATCAAAATAAAATTGTATGTAGCTATTCTCCTTTTTGGTGACGAAAAAGGGACGGCTTTGCTTGAAACATTGATATATCAATGTTCTTTTTTGTTTTTGCTGTTTTGGTTTTTTCTATTATAGAAAAGAAACAAATAACTTCTTCATACTAAGTCCCGCTTCGGATAGAGAGTTTGTTGCACTTTTTGAAATTTCTTTAGTAAGTAGTCATTCTTATCTAGAAAGGGTGTTTTAACGATTTTATTTGAAATGAAAAAAATATTTAATTGATTAGTACTATAGCGTTTGAAGAATAAGGAAAGGAACATATAAATTTTACCTTTCATAATATGTCCCAACTGGAAGGGGGGGGGGATTGTTGCGTTTTTGAAGAAGAATACTAATTTTTTATTGACATTTTCTTCAGATACAACTATATTAATCATATAGATGCGCGTCTATATGTTTTTTTTACTTTTAACATAGATATCCATCTATGTGTTCATAGTTGGATGGGATCAAAGCAGATTGAAACGTAATATTTGTACTATTAAAAAATTTTGTAAGGGAGAATCATGATGGAAATTTATCAGCCTGATAATATCGAATTAACTAAGTACCTATTTTTTACAGGTAAAGGTGGAGTAGGGAAGACATCTACTGCTAGTGCAACAGCAACTTATTTAGCAGATAAAGGTAAACAAGTAATGCTTGTCAGCACAGATCCTGCCAGTAATTTACAAGACGTTTTTGAACTAGAACTGTCAAACAAGGGGACGGAAATTCCTAATGTAGAGGGATTAACGGTAGCTAATTTTGACCCAGTCGAAGCGGCTAATGATTATAAGGAAAGTATCGTTGGACCTTACCGAGGAAAATTGCCTGACTCAGTACTAGAAAATATGGAAGAACAGTTATCTGGCTCATGTACAGTAGAGATTGCCTCTTTTAATGAATTTGCTAATTTTCTAACCGATAAAGAAGCTTCTAACAAGTATGACCATATTATTTTTGATACGGCACCAACAGGTCATACCTTAAGAATGCTACAATTGCCTTCTGCCTGGAACAATTATTTAGATGAAAATCAAGCAGCTACACCCCCTTTGGGACAGCTATCGGGTGCTGTGGATAAGAAAGAAATGTATGAAATGGCAGTCAAAACTTTAGCTAATGGCAAACAAACGACTTTGATGTTAGTCACTAGACCACAAAAAGCGTCTTTATTAGAAGCTAAACGAGCTTCAAAAGAATTAGAAGGCATGGGTATTAAAAATCAAACATTAATTATTAATGGGGTTCTGGAAGAAGCAACAGATGAAGTGTCTGAAGAATTTTATAACATTCAACAAGCAGATCTGAAAAATAAGCCAGCCAGACTCGCTAAATTTCCTGAATATGTTATACCATTACGCCCCTATAATCTAATGGGGATTGAAAATATAAGAAAACTATTGGTTGAAAACCAAGAGGACATTTCTACCCAATCGATTGAAGCAAAATCTTTCCCGCATTTGCAAACAGTTGTAGATGATTTATATACTAGTGATAAAAAAGTCATTTTTACGATGGGAAAAGGCGGCGTTGGTAAAACAACAATCGCAGCTGCAATTGCGGCGGCTTTAGCAGATAAAGGGAAAAAAGTACATTTGGCGACGACAGATCCGGCAGCACACCTGCAATTTGTTATTTCAGAAACAGATAAAATCAGTGTAAGTCATATTGATGAAGATAAAGAATTAGCGAATTATCAAAATGAAGTTTTGGCAAATGCACGCGAAACGATGTCAGAAGAAGATGTGGCTTATGTACAAGAAGATTTGCGTTCACCATGTACTCAAGAAATTGCTGTTTTCAGACGTTTTGCAGAAATTGTCGAAGGTGCAGATAGCGATGTAGTGGTTATTGACACAGCACCAACGGGTCATACGTTATTATTGCTAGACTCCACTCAAAGCTATCATAAGGAAATTGAACATTCAGCAGGTAATGTTCCTGAGTCAGTCCAAAAATTGCTACCTAAACTGCAAAACGGCAAAGAAACCGAAGTTGTGATGGTGACTTTGCCGGAAGCAACACCAGTTTATGAATCGTCTCGTCTAAAAGAAGATTTGGAAAGAGCAGGAATTGCTCGTACGTGGTGGGTTGTAAACAATAGTATGCTTTCAAGTGGTACAACCAATCCGATGCTTTTAGCACGAGCTCAAAACGAGAGCACCTGGATAGACAGAGTAGCTGAGCTTTCTAATAACCATCATGCGGTAATTGAATGGAAGGCAGAAGAACTTGCTGGAGATGCACTAAGAGCAGTTTTATAATAGTAAATGAGAAATTTTTTTAAAAAAAATTAGTTTGAATTTACCCATTTTACGTAAAAGATCGTGCAATCTATGTTATTTTATTGGTTTTTCCTTTTGAACAATTATTAGGGGCTTCTTTTACGAAAATAAGACACACAAATAGCACGCACAGAATAATATGCGTTTTTTAAAAATATTCAATGAACGCTTCACACAGCGAGCGCAAGTTGATGAGCCCTGGGTCGTTTTTTCACCCTTTTATAGGCTTGAATGCCCGTCGAATCAAATCGGAGAATCTCGGCCAGCCCTCGAATGAAGCGGTACAGCTTCAAGCGGATCTTTTGGTCCGAAAATGTGGCTTTGGCGCGATGAAGCACTTGTTTGACATAGTACGTTTCTTTTTCTAATAATAAGCTATGATGCCCGATCAAATAACTCACTAAGCAATGGATCAAGCGTAAGCTATTGAGGTGGAGCGTACGTACTTTCTCTAAGTGATATTCTTGTTTTTGGACACGAAAATTCTCTTCAATCCGCCAACGCGTAATATAAGCTTTGACGATCGCTAAGACGTCTTCTTTGTTCTTAATGGGTTTATTCGTTAATAATTTCATGGGCTTTTGGCCGTAGCCATAGACGACCACCATATTCAGCGGGACCTTAGAGAGACACGGAAGTTCTACGGGAATATGAGAGACTTTCAATGCATATTTCTTGCCTTTAATGGTCGAAGAAAAAGTGATCTTCCCTTTTCTTCTTAACGCTAATTCGGGCACCTTGATCCGTTTATTCTGATACTTTAGGTAGCGCTTATCTTGGAGCCGAACGATAAAGGAATCGTCTTGCTTATGCATAAATGTAAACATATCATTACTGTCGTAACCACGATCCATAACGAGCGTATAGGTTTTTTCTTGAAATAAACGCTTCACCAGGTTTAATCCTTTATAGGTTTCCACATTGGTACTGTCAAAATATTCTTCCGCAACCGAAAACAAGTGGGAACAAATCGGGATCGGATGTTTCGTCTTGGGAGAAGCAATTGAGATGTTAGCCGACATATAGCCTTTTTCTGTGCCACCACGAGACCCATCATGAACACGAGCGAGCGCTTCAAATTGTTCGCCGTAAGGCTTCGTGATATCGGAGTTATCGACGATGACCAGCATATCTTCCTGCAAATGAGGTTGAACCGTTTGTAAATAATTTTGGTGCAAGGGATGAAAATCGTCAAAATCCGCCCCACGACGGGACAAACGTTTCACGGTATAAAGAAGACGCGTATCCTCTTCTAAAGCGCGTGCGATATCAGATAGGAGCGGGGACTGGCTTTTGACCATGCCAAAAATCATATCGAATATAAATTTTTGATCCGGTTTGGCCAATCCTTGCGCGAGTTTCTGGGAAAATTGAAAAAAATCTCGTTTTACTTGATAAATATCGGTCGGATTCATGGTATAATACACCTAGCCTTTCGTTATTTATGGTTTGTTTTGGTGCAACTTAATAATACCATAGCGGAAGGCTTTTTGTGTCCACAGATTGGTCTTGTGGATAAAGAAAAACCGTGCCGTTGCCCAGTTTTCCACTGGGGATAACGGTGCGGTTTTCTTTTATTGGATAGGCCCTTCAGATTTTGGGTAAATTCAAAAAAATTAGTGGTTGACAAAGCATAGATAAAGTTCTATATTATGCATAGATAAGCATCTATGTGGAGGTGGAACTGTGGACTATTTAAGATTATCAAAAATTATGAAAGCTATTGCTGACCCAAACCGACTTCAGATCTTAGATATGATTTCAACTGGCGAAAAATGCGCTTGTGATATTTTAGATGACTTTGAATTTACTCAACCAACGTTGTCACATCATATGAAAGTATTGATCGAAGCAGGGATTGTGACAGCTCGTAAAGAAGGGAAATGGCATTACTATTCTCTAGTTATAGAAAATGTTGACCAATTCCAAAAAGTTATAAATCAAATTTTTAAAACGAATTTAAAAGAAGGAGCTATGTAAAAATGAGTAAAATATCGTTATATGAACCAGCAATGTGTTGTGATACCGGAGTATGTGGCCCAGGCGTGGATACGGAGTTATTACGTATGTCTTCTGTTGTTCAAACACTTGAAAATACAGATGATGTAGAAGTCGAACGTTTTAACTTAACGAATAATCCAGGTGCATTTGTCGAAAATGCGAAAATTGGAGACTTATTACAAACTAAGGGAGCAGAAATTTTACCGGTTGTCTTGCTAGATGGTGAAATAGTAAAAATGGCGGGTTATCCATCAAATGATGAGTTTGCTGTCTACACAGGTGTTAATTTATCTGAAGATAAGCAAGAAAAACAAGAAAATAGTTGCTGCTCTTCCATCTAGTGGATGCTGTTAAAAATTTCAAAAAGCTTGTGGGGTTTCCCTCATGAGCTTTTTTTATGTTAACTATTGACATTAGATAGACAAGTGTCTATATTATATATAGAAAAACTTCTATGTATGGAGGGATGAAATTGGATTACAGATTAACTGCAAAGGTTTTTAAGGCTTTAGGGGATCAAAAAAGGGTTCAAATTGTGGATATGCTATCTTGTGGGGAAATGTGTGCGTGCGATTTATTAGAACGTTTTAACTTTACTCAGCCTACTTTATCACATCATATGAAGGTATTGATCAATGCAGGCATTGTCCAAACGAGAAAAACAGGAACATGGCATAATTACTCATTAAATGAAGAGAATATGAAGTTTCTTTCTGGCATTATTCAAAACTTGATCCAAAATACTGAAGATTGTAGCTGTCATACAATGGAAAAAAGTGACTGTTCCTTTAGCGCTGAAAGTCAAGAGAAAACGATAGAACAAACGACAACTATTTAACAAGTATATAACTAATTTTTGGGAGGAAAAAAAGACATGCAACGTTATCAGCCAGATAAATTAAATTTAACCAAATATCTTTTTTTTACAGGTAAAGGAGGAGTTGGTAAAACAACGACTGCTTGCGGTACGGCTACTTATTTAGCAGATAGAGGGAATAATGTAATGCTTGTAAGCACTGATCCTGCTAGTAATTTACAAGATGTTTTTCAGACAGAATTAACAAATAAAGGAAAAGAAATCCCGTCAGTTCCTGGTTTAACAGTGGCAAACTTTGACCCAGTGACTGCAGCTGAGGATTATAAAGAAAGCGTAGTTGGTCCGTTTAGAGGTAAACTACCTGATTCAGCTGTAGCAAATATGGAGGAACAATTATCTGGTTCTTGCACGGTTGAAATTGCTGCATTTAATGAATTTTCTGGCTTTTTAACCGACCCTGAAGCTGAAAAAAAGTATGATTATATTATTTTTGATACAGCGCCAACGGGCCATACATTAAGAATGTTACAACTACCTTCTGCTTGGAATAATTTTATGGATGAAAATACTAAAGGTGCCTCTTGTTTAGGGCAATTGTCTGGGCTAGGAGATAAAAAAGAAACTTATGAACATGCAGTAAAAACCTTAGCTGATGAAACGAAAATAACCTTGATGTTGGTAACAAGACCGCAAAAATCTTCGCTTTTAGAAGCCAATCGTGCTGCAAAAGAATTGCAAGAAGTTGGTATTAAAAATCAAACATTGCTCGTTAATGGTGTATTGGAAAAAGCAACAGATAAAGTGTCACAGTTCATTTATGATAAACAACTAGAGGCATTATCGCAAAAACCCGAGGAATTAAAAAAATTACTTGATTACAGTATTCCTTTACGTTCTTACAATGTGACCGGAATTGAGAATTTACGTCATTTATTGGAACCTGATCAAGACGATTTTAAAGCAGAAATTATTACACCTAGAGAGTTTCCAAAACTAAAAGATATTATAACGGAATTGGATCAATCCGATAAGAAAGTAATTTTCACGATGGGAAAAGGCGGAGTTGGTAAAACGACGATCGCTGCCGCTATTGCAACAGGTTTAGCGGATAAAGGCAAGAAAGTTCATTTAGCTACAACGGATCCAGCTGCACATTTACAATTTGTTATTTCAGATTCTGATCAAATCAAAGTAAGTCACATCGATGAAGATAAAGAACTAGCAGCTTATAAAGAAGAAGTGTTGAGCAAAGCACGTGAAACCATGTCACACGAGGACATCGCTTATGTACAAGAAGACCTGCGTTCTCCTTGTACACAAGAAATAGCTGTTTTTAGAGCTTTTGCAGAAATTGTCGATGATGCTGATTGTGATGTAGTAGTGATTGATACAGCACCAACGGGTCATACGCTACTTTTGCTTGATTCCACGCAAAGTTATCATAAAGAAGTAGAAAGAACCTCTGGCGAAGTACCAGAGTCAGTAAAACGGCTTTTACCTCGTTTGCAAAATAGCCAAGAAACTGAAGTAGTGATGGTGACTTTGCCAGAAACAACGCCTGTTTATGAATCCGTGAGATTACAAAAAGATTTAGATAGAGCAGGAATTGCACACACTTGGTGGGTCACAAACAACAGTATGTTAACAAGTGGTACAACCAATCCAATGTTAATGGCTCGAGCACAAAGTGAAAATACATGGATCGATAAAGTAGCTGATTTATCTGATGATCATTATGCAGTAGTAGAATGGCACCCGGAAGAAATTTCTGGCGCAGCTTTGCATAATATTTTAAATTAGGGCTTTTAATTTTCTAACGGATGGATAGAAAAAATTCTATGTGTTGCGTATTTAATTGTGTAAATAGATGTAAAAAGAAAACGAGTTAGCAGTTTAGCGTTTGTATTTCTTGATTAAAAATAGATTGTTTAAAGGAGAAAAAAATGAAAGATGATGTAGTACAAGAAGCAACTTCACAAGAAACTGGCGGTATGGGGCTATGGGAGCGTTACTTATCGCTTTGGGTGGCGCTTGCCATGATTGCTGGTGTTTTATTAAGTCAACTTTTACCAGCAATTCCAGAATTTTTAAATCAATTTGAATATTATAATGTATCGATACCTACAGCAATTCTGATTTGGCTAATGATTTTTCCGATGATGTTAAAAATAGATTTTAGCAGCCTTTTACACGCAGGGAAAAAACCTAAAGGACTTATGCTAACAACCACAATTAACTGGTTAGTTAAACCATTTACCATGTTTGCCATTTCAGCTTTTTTCTTTTTAGTTGTGTTCAGACCGTTTTTGAGTCCCGAGCTAGGTAGAGAGTATATCGCTGGAGCTGTTCTTTTAGGTGCAGCACCTTGTACAGCAATGGTATTTGTATGGAGTGGTTTAACAAAGGGAGACCCAGCTTATACGTTATTACAAGTTTCTGTGAATGATGTTATTGTTCTCTTTTTGTATGCGCCTATCGTTGCACTTTTATTAGGAGTGGGAAATGTTTCCGTACCAATGGGAACTCTTTTTCTTTCAATAGGTGTATTTATCGTAATTCCTCTTGTGTTAGGAATCATTGTTAGAAAGTACGTGGTAAAAAATAAAGGAAAAAACTATTTTGAAAACACGTTTGTAAATAAGTTTGACGGAACGACTAGAGTAGGTTTGCTGTTAACATTAGTCATCATTTTTTCTTTTCAAGGAAACCAAATTATAAACAATCCATTCCATATTCTATTGATCGCTATTCCGTTAATTATTCAAAATATTGCTGTCTTTTTCCTTGGCTATGGAGGCGCAAAAGCATGTAAGCTTCCATTTTCTATAGCAGCACCTGCGGCCATGGTTGGTACAAGTAATTTTTTTGAACTTGCCGTAGCTGTTTCGATCTCTTTGTTCGGGTTAAATTCTGGAGCAACACTGGCAACGGTGGTAGGTGTTTTGATAGAAGTTCCTACGATGTTATTATTAGTCAAATTTTCCAACAAAACGAAGCACTGGTTTGATGGGTATGAATATTAAGAGAATGATTGTTTGTTGATTAAATAGGAAAATCTGGTAGCCCAATGACTTAACTAAACTTTCCTTGAGCTTATTTTAAAGCAGATAGGATTTTAATTTTTTCATTTTATTAATTACGTTAGTTAACATTGTTTTATTTTATCAAGGAGAATGATGATGTCTAAAAAAATGGTTTATTTTTTATGTACTGGAAATTCTTGCAGAAGTCAGATGGCTGAAGGTTGGGGAAAGAAATATCTTGGAAATAATTGGAAAGTGAAAAGTGCAGGTATTGAAGCGCATGGTTTAAATCCAAACGCAGTAAAGGCAATGCAAGAGGTCAATATTGATATTTCTAACCAGACATCTGATATTATTGATCCAGAAGCTTTAAACAACGCGGACTTTGTGGTGACTTTATGTGGGGACGCTGCGGACAAATGTCCAATGACACCTCCCCAAGTAAAACGTAACCATTGGGGTTTTGACGATACAGTGAAAGCTCAAGGGAGCGAAGAAGAAAAATGGGCTGTATTCCAAAATGTTCGTGACCAAATAGGAGAAAGAATTAAACGTTTTGCAGAAACAGGAAAATAAAGCAATGTTATCTATGAAAATAGAACTGGAAAAGGTACAGTTCATTTAAAATCGTATTTTAATCAACTAACACCTTGTATAACAGTGGTGACCGAACTCGATAACCAAGGGGAACTAACTACTATTATTAAGTAAGAAAAAGTAGAGTATTAAAAGTTAAAACAAGGCTCGATTTAAACTTTATTACATGTGTCCGTGAGAATGGTATTATTGTTCTCTTTTTATAGTTGCTCTTTTATTAGACGAAAGCTTATAAAATGTATTTCAAGCAATTTGGAAAGGATGTCAACTATTCGAAAATCGTTAGAAAAATTTTTTTAAAACCCAGTAGTAACATGAAAAATTGCTGAATCGACACTTTTTTGATATATTGGATATACAAGATATACGGAAGGTGGTAAAGCAAATGACAATTCATGAAAGAAAATTAAGAAAAGTTGGAAATTCAGTTGTAGTTACTTTATCTAAAGACTTATTAGAAAGTATTGGAGCAAAGGAATCTGATACAGTTTATGTTGATGAAGATAAGTTAAAAGAAATTCTTGTCAAGAAAGAAGAGAAAGATGAACATCAAAAAAGATTAGAAATGGTTATGGCTAAATCTGTGCAAAAGCATGATGAGCTATACAAATCTCTGGTAACGAGATGAGCATATATTATTTAATAGTGGAAGATATATCTAAAATAAACGCCTTTCAAATTACAAACTATTCTCCCAAAGAGCAAATGGGTGTTAAGGATTTGAACGCTTTGGAAATGACTGTTAATCAGCCCTCACAGAACATATTCAATCAAGAATTATATCCTTCAATGGAAGAAAAGGCTGCTGTTTTAATGATTAATATAGTCAAAAGACATCCATTTTTTAATGCAAATAAAAGAACAGCAATGATGGCAGTCGATTCGTTTTTACAATTTAATGGATATGAAATTCAATTTGAACTAGATGAAGGTATTCAATTAGTTATTGATATAGCTACTTATGAAAAAGATGATTTTGAAAATTTAAAAGCGTATGTATCGAAAGTAATAAAATCGAGAATAAAGAGGTAAAAATGATAGCAAGCATTTAAGAATGTACGTTATCTTTTTTTGTACGCTAGTTAGTTTTATTCTTCAAAAAAATTCGAAAAACGTTGTGCAGATGCCTGTTGGTCCGGCCTTATTAAATGATGAAAGTGGTGGGTTATCCATCAAAAAATGAACTTACGGCGTGGATAAACAGAACCTGGTAAAGGTTAATAATAGTAAAACCCCCATATCTAATTTTTGCTAGTGATGTATTTCAATTAGGAAGTGCAACGCTTGGCAATTACGCTACTAGCGTATATCGTTAAATTACGATAGCAGCGTAGTAAGGGAGAATCTATGGTCAATAAAATCAATTTCTTCTATCCTCGTTCGTTTAAAGAGACTTCTACGTTACTAAAAAAGAGTTATAAAAGAAAGGGTTGAGTGTCATGCGTGAATCTCTAAAAGAATCGCTTAAAGAATTAACTGCTCTAACAAGCGGGGAATCTAATGAAATTGAGGTTAGAAGTTACAATTTGACAGAGTCTCCTTCTTACACTGGAAAAGAAATGAAAGACGTTCGTAGTAAAATTGGCGTTTCAAGAGCAGGTTTTGCTGATATTTTAGGCGTTTCTACTCGCACGATTGAAAAGTGGGAAATTAATGGAGCAGAACCTAATGGGAGTGCTAGAAGATTAATTCAATTACTTGATAATAACCCAGAGGATATACTTGAAGAAATTAAGCAGGTTAGTTCTCTTTAAATAAGCTAAAATAAGATAATTTAAATTTTAACATTCAGAGAATATAACCTTTTAAATACTTTTTTGTTATTACAGTTAACTTTTGGAAGAATAATGGTACGAGAATGCTTTTATTCATGTCCAAAAAATCACTACGCCTAATAATAGCAGGCGTAGTGATTTTTACTTTTTAAGCTTTGTTTTTCAGCACAAGTTTTCCGCGTCCATGACCTTCATCAATATGTTTGTGCGCTTGATGAACTTCGGATAGAGGGTAGATAGTATCAAAATGAACTTTAATTGTTCCATTACCGAATAGTTCAACGACTTTTTCGAAATAATCTTCTCTCAAATCAGTAATAATAAGATGACCTTGAACATTGCGTGCTTTTGCTTTGTCTAGGTCGATCCCTTGTAAGGCAACTAAATGGCCATTTTCCCTTAAGACATCAAAGCTTTTTTCTAAAGTTTCCCCGCCCCGGGTATCGAGAATGATATCAAGATCAGATAAAACTTCTGAAAAATCGGTGGTGTTATAATCGATCACTTCGTCTGCTCCTAGCTCGTATAGGAAGTCATGATTGTGGGGGCTAGCTGAAGTATAAACATAAGCGCCTTTACTTTTAGCCAATTGAATAGCCACAATACCGATACCACCTGCGCCGCCGTGAATCATAATACGATCACCTTGAGAAATACCTGCTTCTTCAACCAAGCCTTGATAGACAGTGATACCATTAATTCCTAAGGTTGCTCCTTCTTCAAAGGACAGCGTTTCAGGCTTTTTAAAGACTAAACGTTGGTCTACGGCAATATATTCAGCGTAGCCTCCATGTCGATCTTGGTCTTGAGTGGCTACAACAGGATCACCAACTTGTACCTTTGTCACGTTTTTTCCAACTTCGCGAACAAATCCAGAAACATCCCATCCAAGAATAAAGGGCATAGGATAGTCAATCCGATCGCCACTGGATTCACTTCCTTCACGAACATTTGTATCATAGGGACTAATTCCTGTATTTTCAATTTCGATCAATACATCGTTATCTCTGACTTCTGGTTTAGGAAACTCCATTTCTTTCAATGCTTCTGGCCCACCATAATTTTCAATTGCATATGCCTTCATAAAATGATCTCCTTTCGTTAAGCTATCATTACGATTCGATTTTAGCTAAGCGATTCAGTTGGTCCGACACTCCCCCTTTAACGTTTTAATTTTGCCCCTCGACAATAATAAATTATCTGATAGTATAGTTACTAAGACATTCCTAACGTCTAACTAAATTCAGTGTAGTTCTATATAGTCAAAAAGTATATGAAATATATTGGTGAAACGCATAAAAAAGTGATATATCATGCTTTTGATTTTCTTATTAAAAATAGTAAAGGGATGAATAGAATGAAAGTTGGCGTTATTGGATTAGGGAATATGGGATACCCTATTGCAGAAAATATATTGCAAGCAGGGCATGAACTGGTGGTTTATAATCGTACAGCAAGTAAAGCAGACCCTCTTGTTGCTGAAGGTGCAACCCAAGCAATGAGTCCGTCTGAAGTTGCTTTCCGCACAGACGTCGTTTTTACGGTTTTAGCAGGGGATCAAGCAACAGAACAAGTAGTATTTGGTGAGGATGGAATCTTAAATGGTTTGTCAAAAGAGGGCATTCATGTTGCTATTAGCACGATTAGTGTGGATTGTGCCAAAAGATTAAATGAAGCCCACACCGAGCAAGGAAAACATTTTATTTCCACCACCGTTTTGGGACGACCAGATGTAGCTCAATCAGGCAACCTTCATCTAATCGTTGCTGGGCCTGAGGAAGAAAGGGAAAAATAACCCCAATTTTAGAAGTTATCGGTCAAGATATTTTTGTTATGGGGGAAGAACCATACTTAGCAAATGTTGCAAAATTAGGCAATAATTTCTTACTTGTTTCGATGCTAGAAGCATTGTCGGAGGCTTTTATTTTCACACAGAAAAACGGAATTGAACCTCAGTCGTTCCTTGATGTGATTAGCACATTCTTTGGTTCGCCAATTTATGATAATTATGGCTCTATTATGGTAAATGAAGAGTTTGAACCGGCAGGCTTTAAAATGTCTCTAGGTTTAAAGGATACTAATTTAGCATTAGAAGCAGCCCAAGAGGCAGATGCTTCTTTACCACTGGCCGAGCTAGCCAAAGAACATTTTTCCAAAGGAATAGAAAATGGACTAGAAGATTTGGATTGGGCAGCATTAATTAAAACTATTGAATAAGGTCCTTTTAATTAAGAAACATTAACTAGAATAAAGTTAAGTGCAAAAAAGAGAAATTGTAAGATAACCTATCTTTCAGTTGCTCTTTTCCTTTCCTAGGCTTTATACTTTTCTTTAAATGTAAATTTTATTTAGATTCCCTAGTTGTCAAATAAATAATAGATAAAACGGATAAAGGTTTGACAATCTTCTGTCCAAAAACGAAATCACAGACAACGTTTTAGATAACTTTTATCCAAGAATTCAATCACAGAGAGAGGAAATGGAAAGTTCTGTCCGAAAAACAGGAGAATAGCCTTTAAATACTCTTAAATAGTCCATAACAGATAAAAGTTCGACAATCCACTATCCGAAAACGAAATCACAGATAATAATTTAGAGAAACCTTATCCGAAAATTCGAACACGGAGAAAGAAATCGGAAAGTCTTATCCGAAAAATAAGAAGAAAAACTTTCTCTTGCTAAATCAGGAATCGATTATCGTTTTATTCACTTTCTTTGCCCAATTGGATTATCTAGTAAGAATTTTCTAGCGTTTAAAAACTAAAAATAATTGTTGAAAATGGCGCAAGAGTTCTTTATAATAAGCTTATTTCAGTAGAGGAGCTAGCTGTTACGATGCAAAAAATTCAACGATTTCATTTAACCATTTTTCAAATAATATCACTTGGGTTTGCTAGCTTAATTTTGATAGGAACGGGTATGTTAATGCTTCCTATTTCGTCTAAAAGTGGTGAATTTACTTCGTTTATAGACTCGCTTTTTACGGCTACATCGGCTACTTGTGTGACTGGCTTAACTACGCTTACAACGAGTGAACATTGGACTTTTTTTGGACAGGCGGTTATTTTGTTACTCATTGAAATCGGCGGCTTAGGCTTCATGTCAATTCCAGTGATGTTCTTTGTTCTTTCTAAAAGGAAGATTAGTTTAAGTATCCGCATGGTCCTGCGAGAAGCGTTAAATTCCGAAGAAATGTCTGGAGAAGTCCATTCGCTGCTACGCTTATTAAAAATTGCGCTTAGCATACAGGGGATAGGAATTATTCTATTAGCACTGCGTTTTGTTCCTCTGATGGGCTGGCAGAAGGGACTATGGTATAGTCTTTTTCACGCTATTTCAAGTTTCTGTAATGCAGGGTTTGATTTATTTGGAAATAGTTTGGTTTCTTTTCAAAGGGATCCATGGATTTTAATGGTGATAAGTATTTTAATTATCGCAGGGGGACTTGGCTTTTTTGTTTGGAGTAGCTTATTGTCCACAGCTCAACGAAAGTTCCACCTGAATCTGCACAGTCAAATCGCTCTTTTAGTGACTATTAGTTTATTAGTCTTAGGAACTTTGGGTTTTTTCATTACAGAATATCATAATCCTGTTCTCTTTGTTGAAGGGGATCCGGTAAAACGATTCTGTAATACTTTTTTTATGGCTGTTACGCCACGCACCGCTGGTTTTTTCTCTGTTGATTATGCTTTGATGACTCATGCGGGATTGATGTTAACTATGATTTTGATGTTTATTGGAGGAACCTCTGGATCGACGGCTGGTGGTTTAAAGACGACAACACTTGGCGTATTACTAATTCGAATGCACAGTACATTTAAAGGCCGAAGCCAGGCAGAGTTTCGCGGGCGTATGATTAAAGAAGGGACTGTTATGCGCGCGTTTAGTTTATTCTTTCTATTTTTAACACTTATTATTTTAAGCACAATTATTCTTTCTGTCACAGAAACAATTCCTGATGTGAATGGTTTGGGGTTAGAATATATTGTATTTGAAGTAATTTCAGCAATTGGAACAGTAGGACTCACTATGGGTCTGACACCGGATTTAACAGATATTGGGAAAATAATCATTGTATTGTTAATGTTTATAGGTAGGGTAGGAGTGATGACCTTTTTCTTCTCCCTTGTTGTACGTGCAAATAAAAAAGAAGCAAAATTTAGATATCCAGAAGAAACGGTCATGATTGGCTAGTCATTTTGTTGGTAATTAAACTTATGGTCTATTTTTAATAGAACATATAATGGAAATGATTCATATAAATAGGCATCCGTTTTTAGACGATAAATAAAATTTGCTTATTTGAATTTTTTGTCATTTAAAATAAAAATGTTCAAAGCATTGGACAACAATAAGGGTCTTTCAGTTGCTCTTTTCCTTTCCTATGCTTTATACTTTTCTTTAAGTGTAAATTTTATTTATATTCCCTAGCGGTCAAATAAATAATAGATAACAGAAAAAAAGTTCGACAATCCACTATCCGAAAACGAAATCACAGATAATAGTTTAGAGAAACCTTATCCGAAAATTCGAACACGGAGAAAGAAATCGGAAAGTCTTATCCGAAAAATAAGAAGATAAACTTTCTCTTGCTAAATCAAGAATCGATTATCGTTTTATTCACTTTCTTTGCTCGATTGTCTAGTAAGAATTTTCTAGCGTTTAGAAAAATTACAATTACATTTTTTCTGGAATATGTTAGCATTAATTTACAATGAGAATTAGCAAGTAAGGAAATTATAGCAGAAGACTTCTATCAAGGTAGGTGAAAATTATGATCAGTAGAGAGGAAGTTTTTGAATTTATCAAAGAGAATTATAATGTGAAGCCTGATTACCCGTGGAAGATTTACTCAAACTACGCAGCATTGCGACATAACGACAATAAAAAGTGGTTCGGTTTGGTTATGAATATAACAGAAGACAAATTAGGGCTAGCTGAAGATGAAGAAATTGACATATTGAACTTAAAAGTAAGAAAAGAATTTATCGGACCATTGAGAAAAAGGGGCGGAATTTACCCAGCGTATCATATGGATAAATCTAACTGGGTTAGTATTAATTTAAATGAAGTAAATTCTATCAATCATATTAAGGATTTAATTGCTGAAAGTTACGAATTAACAACATAAAAAAGCGCTACGTCAACTTAAAAGACGCGGCGCTTTTTATTGAGCTAAACTTATTTATATTTACCAATTAAATCGATAAAGGCATCGACAAAGGTTTGTAGAAACTGAATCGTTCCTTCATTATTAATTTTACCATTTTCATCTAATAAGGTTGTGATATTTGCCAGATAAACTTCTGGTTGTTGCACAATTGGCATATCAAGAAATACTAGAGATTGGCGCAAATGATGGTTAGCACCGAACCCGCTTAGGTTTTTAGGAGAGTTACTAATAATACCTGCTGGTTTTTTCTTCCATACGCTATCTGCCATCGGGCGAGAACCAACATCAATGGCATTTTTCAAAACTCCAGGAACAGAACGGTTATATTCTGGTGTGACGAATAAAACTGCGTCACATTGTTTTACTTTTTCCCGAAAAGTTGTCCATTCTTTAGGCGGCGTATTCTCATCATCTAAATCTTGATCATACAAAGGTAAGTCTCTAATAGAAATTATTTCTGGATCATAGCCTTCTGGGAATAATCCCATTACATTTTTTGCTACTTTACGGCTATAAGATTCTTTGCGTAAAGAACCTACAAGTACTGCAATTTTTGTCATTTCTAACACACTCCTAATGATTGATAATAATTTTTACAATTTAATTATAAGCCTTTTTTTGATTTTGTTCAAAAATTCCTTATGGTGTAAATCTTCTAGCTTCGCTATCGCTTGGATAATTGATTTTGTCTTGGTCATAACTTATAAGTTCGATTAAGGTTCCCCAAGGCAGATGACCGTAAACAAATTCTCCGCTGCCTTCTTCTGCGTCTCCTAATATGCCGCCAGGCTCTGACAATAATTCTCCACCTGCGTCAACAAATCTTTTAGCTGCTTGTTGCATATCATCGACATAAAAGCCAAAGTGCTGGATCCCTATATCAGAGGCAATTACTGGTTCTTTTTGTTCTGTATTTTGGTAGTTGAAAAGCTCAATGCTAGCTCCGTTGTCAAAGGCTAACATACGAACGTGGATAACTTGTGCGCCGGGCCTAACGCCTAATTTTTGCTCAACATCGGCGCCTTTCATAGGTTCATCACCTAATTTTTTATTATCATAAGAAATTTTAGCGTCAAAGGCATCTTTGAAAAATTTTGTTGCTTCTTCAATGTCAGGAACGGTCATTCCAATATGATCAATGCCGCGTGTAATACTCGCCATATTTAAAACACTCCTTAAAAAATTTATTTAATTAAAAACAGCATTGATTTTCTCAATATCTGCTTCTGTTAAGTTTACATTCATTGTTTGAAGGTTCGAATCCAGTTGTTCTGGACGTTTCGCTCCAGGGATAATTGCATCTATCACTGGAAGGTTTAAATAGAAAGCTAGAACAACATTGGCAACATCGACTTGGTGTTTTTGGGCAATTGGACGTAATTCGTCGACTTTGATTAAGTTTTGCTTGAAATTTTCTCCTTGAAAATCTTCAGAACCCGCTCTTAAATCATCAAAGGTGTCTTCTTCACTGTATTTTCCTGCTAATAAACCACTTGCCAGTGGGAAATAAGGGATAAAAGTAATGCCGTTTTCTTTTAGATAAGGGAAGAGTTCATCTTCAGCTTCACGATGAAGAAGACTATATTGTCCTTGGAATACATCGATGCCGCCATTTTTATTGGCTTCCTTGAGTTGATCGAGGGTAAAGTTTGAAACACCAATCGCTTTGATTTTTCCTTGCTCTTTTAATTCTTTCAACGTCGCAATGGCTTCATCCTTAGGTGTGTTTTCATCAGGATAATGTAGATAAAATAAATCGATATAGTCTGTTTGCAGTCTTTTTAAAGCCACATCAACAGCTTCTCTTATAAATGCTGGACTATTATCTAACACATAATCGCCATTTTCTTTCCTATGAGCGGCTTTAGTCGCGATGACTAAATCTTCTCGGTTACCCATTTCACTAACCACTTGTCCAATAAGTTCTTCTGACCGTCCAAAACCATAGTAAAAAGCTGTATCGATAAAATTGAATCCTTTATTAATCGCATCTTTTAATAATTGTTTGTTTTGTTCTTCATCAAGATTTGGATAAAGGTTATGCCCGCCAATGGCGTTTGTTCCTATTCCAATCGGATTAATTTCTAAGCCTGTATTGCCAAGTTCTACTGTGTAAGCCATAAATACTCTCCTTATAAATGCAAATTTTTATTTTAACTTATCCTTTTAATAGTGTTTCGCCGCCATCAACCACAATTTGCGCTCCTGTTATACGCTTTGCTGCATCTGAGGCTAAAAATGCGAAGGTATTTGCGATCGCATCTGCTTGATTTTTCTTTTCCCCAAGTGGGATGGCTAACTCAGGTACTTCGTGAACTGGCGTTAATTTATCTAATTGTTCTGAAAAACTACCGGAATCAAAAATATTGGTTTCAGAAGCCCCTGGATTAATACTATTTACTCGGATATTATATTGCGAAAGCTCATAAGCTGCCATTCTAGCAAATGCAGTAATCGCCGCTTTTGACGTACTATAAGCTGTAAAGCCTAATTGGGAAAATTGACGAACACCACTAACTGAAGCAGTGACGATAATACTACCGCCGTTTTCCTTCATATAAGGAATGGCTGCTTGTACGACATGAAACCCACCATTGATATTTGTGTTAATGGTTTTAGTCCAATCGTTTTCCGCAAAATCTTCGATCGGAGAAACACGACCTAGTATGCCGGCATTGGAATAAACAACATCTATTGTTTGATAGGCGTCTCCGACAGCTCGAAAAGCGATTTTTATTTGTTTTTCGTCGGTAACATCTGTATGTGAGAAAGATAGTGTTTCTGTGCCATATGAACCAATTTCTTTTGCAGTTTCTGTTAAATCATCTTTATCGATTAAAGCAAGTGCTCTAGCGCCTTCTTGAGCGGCACGAATAGCTGAAGCTTTGCCAAAGCCTGAAGCAGCGCCAGTGATAACAATGACCTTATCTTCAAGTGAATTTGACATACTCCCATCTCCTTTCAAAGTTAGCTTATTAAAATGTTGATGCATTTGTTAGTAATTTATACAAATATATCTCAACTAATCTTAGTGTAGTCCTAATTTAACTATAAAGTACATGCTTTATTTTGGCAAAATACATAAAAAGATGATAGATATTGCGATTCCGTCTTGAGTTTTTTAATAAATCGTTTTATGATTTGTGTATTATCTAAGTGAGAGGAGTTTAAAAATGGAGATAATAAAAGAGCCCCAATTAGATTATTTAGGAACAGTAGCCAATAGCCCCCAATGGACTTTCCCATTACACGAACATTGTAATCACTGCGAATTAGTTATTATCTTAAATGGAAAAGGAAGGATGATCATTAACGACAAAATCCATTATGTAGAAAGAGGAGATGTGATCATTTACAATTCTAAAACGTTACATGAAGAATTTTCCAACGCCCAGTCTCCCATTGAATTTATTTATTTTGGTATTCGATCTTTGAAAATAAAAGAATTAGAAGACAATACCATCCTTCCGATCAAATGTAATCCAAAAATGAATATGGGAAAGTATTTTCCTACAATTGAAACACTGGTCTCTTTAATTTATAAAGAATTTTCAGATAAAAAAGAAGGTTTTGAATCGATTTGCTCCGCACAATTAAGTACAATTATCCACCTCATTCACCGTGTATCTTTTCGAAACGAAAGAAAAAATAAATTTGAACCCATTAATAGCCAATTAATTAAAAAATATTTAGATGAAAATTACAAAAAAGAATTACAATTAAAAGATATTGCTAAGGAGTTCAACATAAGCACTTATTACCTTTCTCATCTATTTTTCGAGAGTTACCAAGTTTCACCAATTAATTATATTAATAATAGACGGATAGGCGAAGCAAAACTTTTATTACTCAATACGAATAAAAAAATCAAAGAAATTGCGAACTTGCTTGGCTACACTGACGAAAATTATTTTTCTCATTTTTTTAAGAATAAAACCGGAGAATCACCACTAAACTATAAAAAGAACGAGTTAACCAGAAGGATTTCTAACTAATGGTTTGCAAAAATGAATAAACTTTATTGAAAACACAATCAGAAAGCTGAAAATACTAATAAGAAAAATCGACAGCAATTTTTCATTAGTATTTTTTCTTTTTCAAACAAATGCATTGACTAGGCACAACGATCTTGCTACACTATCTCGGTGTCTTTTTACAGGTATTTTCAAATAATAAAAGTAAAGGAGTGATAATAGTGACTTGGATTTTGGAATGGGGAGAAAAATGCAAACCAAAGCTGGGAAAACACCTGAAAAAATTTAATGGCTTGTATATACCAAGCCACTATTATTACTTTAAAACAATTTAATGAACGAGGTGTTTTCCCATGCAAAAGTTTAAAGTTCAAAGTTTCATCTTAATTTTAGTTTCTTTTCTGTTAGGTTTTAGTGAATTTATTATTGTCGGTATTTTAGATGATGTAGCAGCATCTTTTGCCGTTGATGTATCTACTGCCGGTTATCTGGTAACGATTTTTGCTTTAGCTTACGCCATTAGCACACCCATCGTCACTACTTTCATCGGACAACGACGGTTACTAAATGTTTTGCTCTTATTAATGGGCATTTTTACCATAGGAAATTTAGTCACAGCTCTAGCTCCAACTTACACTATTTTAACCATTTCTCGTGTGGTAGTCGCGATTGTTTCTGGCTCAGGGATTTCTGTGATTATGGCTTTTGGTACCTATCTAGCGCCTTTAGAAAAACGTGCTTGGCTAGTTGCTTGGATATTTTCTGGTTTTAGCATTGCTTCTGTTTTTGGTGTTCCTTTGGGTACCTTGCTAAGTACGCAATTTGGATGGCGTTCTGCATTTTATTTAATCACGGTGCTTAGTTTTATTCTGTTGTTTTTTATTAAAATAAGTCTTCCAGGTGATCTTCGACAATCGACTTCAGATTCCAACCGAATTTCTGATCAATTAGCAATTTTTAAAGATCGACGGATTCAATTAAGTGTTTTCTTAACGATGTTTAGTTTAGCTGGGATCTATGTTGTTTACACTTATTTACGTCCTATTTTTTCTACTGAATTAAACATCGCGCCTTCTTTAATTACCTTAGCTTTTACTGCTTATGGTTTCATGTCACTTTTAAGTAATCAATTGAGCGGAAAAATCGCCGAAAAACGTGGATTATTAACGATGCCTAAGGTTTATATTGCCGAAATTTTCATATTAGGGTTTTTGCCCTTACTCTTAAATATTCGCTGGTTAGGTTTTCTTGACTTAATGCTTTTAGGTTTGACCATGTATTTAATTAATTCTCCTATTCAGTTGCATATTTTAGGAATTGCTGAAAAAGAGTTTCCTCAATCGATGGTGTTAGCTTCTTCCTTTAATTCGATTTTCTCTAATATCGGGATTGCGATAGGTTCTGCTTTAGGCGGACAAATTGGACAAAATTTTGGTATGCAAGCTTTGGGTCCCGGTGGTGCAGTTCTTGCTGCAATTACATTAGTATTAACTTTGATGTTGAATCGCAAGAATGCCAAAGTTTCTGCTGAAAGGGTAGAAGTTTAATACTAAGAAAATGTGTGCTTTTCAAAGAATGAAAAGCGTACATTTTTTATAATGGCTCTCTTTTTCGTAGATTAAATAATATTGTGCACGTTTACACATAAATATAGCTATGTTAATATGTAATTGCTTACAAATATAAAATTATTTGTTTACGAGGAGGAATTGTTTATGACAAGCGAAGAAAAAACATTACCAACCACTACTAGAAGTGCTGTGTTGCAAAAAGTTTTTGATTTAGAAGTAAAAGATACACCGATCAAAAAGATGGAACCCACCGACGTGATGATCAAAATAATGGCTGTGGGCATTTGCGGTTCGGATGTTCATTATTATGATACTGGTCGAATTGGCAATTTTGTCCTTGAAGCACCTTTAATTATGGGTCACGAAAGCGCTGGACAAATTGTCGCTGTAGGAAATGAGGTCCAAGATTTTAAAGTAGGGGATCGCGTCGCTATTGAACCAGGAATTCCATGCGGGAAGTGTGAATATTGCCGCACAGGTCGTTATAATTTGTGTCCAGATATGGAATTTATGGCTACACCGCCAGTAGACGGTGATTTGACGCAATATATTACCTATCCTGCAGATTTTGTTTATCCTATTCCTGACGATATGTCTTATGAAGTAGGGTCATTAAGTGAACCTTTTTCTGTGAGCGTTCACGCTGCCCAATTGATGGATATCCAACCAGGAAAAACAGTGTTTATCTCTGGCGCAGGCCCAGTTGGTTTGTTGTCGATCCTTGCTGCTAAAGCTTTCAACGCTGGAGACATTATCATCAGCGATGCGGAAGAGAGTCGCCTAGCAATGGCCAAAGAATTTGGTGCTGCACATACAATTGATGTCACTAAAAAAGATGTCAAAGAAGAAGTTAAATCGTTTACAGATGGCGAAGGTGTGGATTATGTCATGGAAGCTTCTGGTAATAATGGTGCTGAAAGTGACGCTTTATTGACGCTTAAACCAGGGGGCAAAATTGCTTACATTGGCATGCCTGCCCAAGATACAACACCGCTAGACATTACCTTTATGACTACCAATGAACCACAAATTTTTGGCGTATTCCGATATGCGAATACTTATCCATTAGCGATTGAGATTTTACATGGCCAAATGGAACTAGCCAACCGCTTGCTTACAGATTTCTATAGTCTAGATGAAGTAACCGACGCTTTTGAACGGACGCGTACCGGTAAGTCAGATTCACTTAAAACGATCATTTATCCGAATGAAAAATTACGCGATGAATAAGTGTAGTTTATAAGAAATTTAGCAAAAGTTAAAATGGACAGTTATTAATTTTTGAGCAGTCACGTTAATTTAGAGTGACTGCTCTTTTTACCTAAGTAGGAAATTTTCCATATTATCATAATTTTTATCCTTGGTTAGTTTTTAGCGATGCCAAGCAAATAGTCGTGTTAGTTTTAGAGGATTAAATGCTTGATAAATAAAGCAATGATAACTTACTTAGCTGTTTCAAAGGCTTTTATTTTACAAAACTAAAAAAATATACTAAAGTGAAATTAGTGTTTTTATAACAAATATTTACTGAAAGAAGGCAAACTATTAATATACAAAAATTAGTTACTTTTCCAAATGAAGTATTGGATTTTGAGAAAAAGGCAGTGATTACTTTATCGATGCCACTGCATGTAACGGATGTATCCTCTGAAAAAGATACTGTACAATTAAGGAACCTTTTAGATGAAGCTTCCAATAATCTCAAACAGTCGGATGTTTTTGACCGTAAGGAAACTTTGACATTAATAGATCAAGTGGAAAATGTTCGTGAATACGAAGATCAATTAGTTGACTCAGATGGTGGATTGATCCTATATATCACAACAGACAATGCTTATTATTACCATGTGGATGTTCCACCCGTCAATGAAGTGACGTTTGATCATCGTCCTAACATAGTGCCATTAATCAAAAATTACCAATATGTTAGAAGCTATCATGTACTGCTTTTAAATCAAGAGGGCATTCGTTTGCTTGAAAAAAGTGGGGGTCAGTTATTTGAAATTGATCTAAAAGAAAACGATGAAGACACTTCCGCTACACAAGATGCCGCGTTGGGCGCTGACTCAACTGGTACAAAAGGTGATTTTGGTTCTAATGATACTTCTGAAGCAGGCTCTGGAGAATTTAACTCTGAGCATAATGACAGTATCTTTGAAAAACAATATGATCTAAAACATTATTTTAATACTGTTGATAGATATGTTGAACGGAATTATTCAGACAAAACAGGTTTTCCACTTATCTTATTTGGGGTAAAAGAAAACCAAACAGCTTTTCGTGAAGTATCAGAAAATAATTTCTTATTAGAAGAAAACATTGAAGAATCTGCTTCACAACTTCATGATGATCAAATTCAAGAAAAAATCAAGGAAAAAGAAGAAGAGATCATTCAAAAACAAGAAGACGAATTAATCGATCGTTTTGTTGAAACAACGCCAGAATATCGGATTGATGATATCCCGCAAGACTTGGCATTAAGCGCTATGCAAGGGCAAATAGAAGAATTAATTGTTGAAGAAGGATACACACCAACCGGTTCGATTGATGAAAATGGTGCTTATCAAGATAATGAACGTACTGATTATCTTTACCAATTAGTGAATTTCGTGTTCAATACTGATGGTAATGTTTATATCCTGCCAGAAGAACAAATGCCTGAAAACGTAAAAATAAGCGCAAGATTGCGTTATTAATTTAGACGAGGTAGTACATTTTTTAATAAATAATCGTTGAAAAGGACTGGTACAGCAATTTAGTATCAGTTCTTTTTTTGTCTATTGTATAAAGAGAAGGGAAAATAAAGGCTGTATAGAAATAGTAACATTGAAATTAACTCAATAATATTTGACTTAAAGTCCACTTTAACGGGTAAGCTAAACTTGTCGTGGAGAAATTAGAAGTACTGCGAACTCGTTCAAATATAATTAACCGAACCTTAAGTATAGAAGAGAACCATTGAATGGCTAATCTTTACTTAATACCATAGTTATAATTTTCCATAAAAGTAAAATAAGTATAAAATCAATATGAATGTTCAAGTAGGATACAGGAGGGTTTAAACTGTGGAAATAAGAAAGCTTAGATATTTTCTGACTATTATTGAAGAAAAAAGTATTACACAAGCAGCAAAAGTGCTTCATATTACGCAACCAACGCTTAGTAGACAAATGAGAGAACTAGAAGAAGAACTTGAAACGGATTTATTCATTAGAAAAAATAGAAAAGTTTTCTTAACTGAAGCTGGAAAAATCTTAAAAAGTCGCGCTGAAGAGATCCTTATACTAAATGATAAAACCGAACAAGAATTTCAAAACAAATCACAAGAATTGTTAAGCGGACAGCTATCTATAGGCGCAGTTGAAGCGGAAAACTCAGATACACTGGCTACATTTTTAGAAGAAATGTTAGCCGAGCACCCACAGGTAACGTTCAATATTTATAGTGGTACAGGAGATAATATCCTTGATCGTTTAGATAAGGGATTATTAGATGTAGTCTTATGTCTGAGCCTATTTCTACAGAAAAATATGATAAAGTCATTTTGCCCAAAAAAGAACGCTGGGGTCTGCTTGTTTCGAGGAGCTCTTTTTTAGCAAGCAAATCAGAAATTCATTCAGAAGAATTAGTCGGGTTGCCTATCATCAGTCCCTTTCGATTTGATGTGCAGAAAATGATTTATTCCTGGACAGGGCTGGAAGTAAAGTTAAATATTATAGGAACTTATAATTTGATTTTCAACGTATTCTCGTTGGTAGAAAATGGAATTGGTCTTGCTTTAGCGATGGAAGGAGCTATTTCACCTAGACAACCAGATTCTTTGAAATTTTTACCATTAGTACCCGAAATTAAAACAAATTGTGTATTAGCATGGAGGAAAAATACGACTTTATCACCAACGACTGATATTTTTATTAAGAAAGTGAAAAATGCTTTTTAGGCATGACGTGCAACTTTATAAGTATTGGACGTTAATTATCGTCGGCTGTAAAATGAACTTACGTGCATGATAGGTTATTTTGTACCTTCGACAATAAGATGCTTGTTTTAATTCAGTTATTATGCAAGGGCTAACATATTACAGGACAGGTGTCTTTAAAACAAATACGTTGATTGAGACTTGGCTTGAATAGCACAAACTAAAGGGAGGAAACAATTATGGCAAAACAAACAGCAGGAAGAGATAATTTAGGTAAATTTGCACCACAATTTGCAGCATTAAACGATGATGTTCTATTTGGAGAAGTATGGGACAGAGAGCAACAAATGTCTCCTCATGATCGCAGTTTGATTACTTGTGCGAGTCTGATGACACAAGGGGTTCCCCAGCTAGAAGCCCATTTAAATATGGCTAAACAAAACGGCGTGACGAAAGAAGAAATCGTTGAATTAATTACCCATTTAGCTTTTTATGTAGGTTGGCCTAAAGCTTGGTCCGCCTTTAACTTAGCGAAAGAAATTTTTACAGAAGAATAATCATCAATTTTACTCTAGTTTGTTTAGAGCTTTCTAGGGTAAGTTTCACTTACGATAAAAGGAGGTCTTTACGTGGAATATGTAAAATTAGGTAATACGGGTCTGGATGTTTCAAGAATTTGCTTAGGAGCTATGAGTTTTGGCGATCCAAAAAATTGGATCCACAAATGGGTGCTTGAAGAAGAAGATAGTCGCCCAATTATTAAACGAGCTTTAGAGTTAGGTATTAATTTTTTTGATACAGCTAATGTTTATTCTTTAGGTGAAAGTGAACGAATATTAGGAAAAGCGTTAAAGGATTTTGCTCAACGTGACAAGATTGTGCTAGCGACGAAAGTGCATCAAAAAATGTTTGATGGTCCTAATGGACAAGGTCTTTCAAGAAAGGCAATCATGTCACAAATTGATCAAAGCCTACAGCGTTTGCAAACGGATTATGTTGATTTATATATTATCCATCGTTGGGATTACAATACGCCGATTGAAGAAACAATGGAAGCTTTGCATGATGTGGTTAAATCCGGTAAAGCGCGGTATATTGGAGCTTCGGCAATGCACGCTTACCAATTTCAAAAAGCGAACAGTGTGGCTGAAAAAAATGGTTGGACCCAATTTATTTCGATGCAAAATCATTTGAACCTAATGTACCGTGAAGAAGAACGAGAAATGATTCCTTACTGTTTAGACCAAGGGATTGGATTAACGCCTTATAGTCCTATGGCTTCAGGAAGACTGGTCAAACCGATTGAAGAAACAACATTAAGAAGAGAGACGGACCCCGCTCAAAAAGAAAAATATGATCCCTCTGCCAAAAAAGATCAAATCATTATTCAACGTGTGGCAGAAGTAGCTGAAAAACATCAGGTAAGTAGGGCACAAGTTGCTTTAGCCTGGTTATTACAAAAAGAAAATCTTGCTGCTCCAATCGTTGGCGCAACAAAAATAAAAAACGTGGAAACGGCTGTAGAAGCAGTAGATTTCCAATTGCCAGTAGAGGATGTAAAGTATTTGGAAGAACCTTATGTTCCGCATAATGTTGTAGGTTTTTCTTAAACTCAATAAACAGTTGAAGGAAGTGACCAACAAGAAGCTTTTTTCAACTGCAACAATACATAACTTTGACTGTCGGTTGATAATAAAGCAAAAGGAGAATTTTTATGAATATTTCAGAAGTTGCTGCTAAAAATAAGGTAACACCAGCCACATTGAGGTATTATGAACGACAAGGTCTATTACCACCAATTAAACGCACAGACTCTGGTATAAGAGAATATTCGATTGACGACCTGAATTGGATAGAATTTATTAAATGTATGCGTGACTCAGGACTTTCCATTGACTCTTTAAGCAGGTATACACAGCTTTATCAGCAAGGAGATGGAACGCTACAAGAAAGAAAGCAAATTCTTATTGAAGAATATGAAAAATTAATAGAAAAACAAACACAAATAAATGAAACAGTAACCAGATTAAAAGGGAAAATCAATAATTATGAAAGTAAAATAAAAAACTGCGAAGCGGCCTTTTAGGTTTTGGCGTGTTTTAAATGGATGATTTAAATCAATGTGAAGAAAGTGTACTCCATGCTTTAAAAACAGGCTACCGTTTAATTGATACGGCAGTTGCATATGAAAACGAAGAAGCCGTTGGCAATGCTATTAAACGTAGTGGTATTAAACGTGAGGAAATATTTATTACCTCAAAAGCATGGATTTCTTATGATGGATATAAAAAAACGTTGCAATCTTTTGAACAAACGCTAAAAAAATTACAGACAGATTATTTGGACTTGTATTTAATTCATATGCCACTTGGCGATTATCATGGAACTTGGCGCGCTATGGAAGAACTATATAAAGCTGGAAAAATTAATGCCATTGGCGTATGTAATTTTTTAGAAGATCGTTTGGTGGATTTAATTCTTAGTCATGAAATTGTCCCAGCGGTTAATCAAGTAGAAATGCATCCTTTTAACCAGCAGCAAGAATTGCGTAAAGTCATGGGAAAATATGATATAAAAACGATGGCTTGGGGGCCTTTTGCTGAGGGAAAAAATGGCATTTTTACTAATGAGGTACTAGTGAATATCGGTAAAAAATATGGGAAGAGCGCTGCACAAGTGATTATTCGGTGGTTTAGAGAAAAAGGCGTGATCACAATTCCAAAATCGGTCCACCCAGAAAGAATTGAAGAAAACTTCCAAGTGGATGACTTTACATTAACGAATGAAGATATGGAAGAAATTGAAAATTTAGATTTAAAACATTCACTGATTTTAGATATTACTAGTTTAGATGAAATTTATCGTATGCATGGAGAGTGGCATTAAATGAGATATACAATATAATGTTTCTACTTTACTGACGTTCTTTCACAAAACGAGTCGGATGCTAGCTAAATAATGGCTAGTGTTCGACTCGTTTTAATTGTTACACAGGAGTTTCTTGCTTTCTTTTTAACGATTATGTTATTATTTCTTTCGCAAAATACAATTGGAAAACTGGGAGATAGGGCTTATGGAAAAAAATTTAGAGTCGTCTAAACGAGTAACTTTACCACGTTACCAGCAAATCGCTGTAGATATTGCGGAACGAATCGTTGAAGATCGATATAAAGTAGGTCAAAAGATCCATGCACGTTCGACTTTAGCAAGCAATTTTAATACCTCTTCTGAAACAGCCCGCAAGGCAATCAACGTCTTGGTCGATCTGGAAATTATGGAAGTCCAACAAGGCAGCGGCACCTTTGTCGCTTCCAGAGAAAATGCGAAAATTTTTGTGGAAAAATATAAAAATGTACAATCGATTCAAGAAATTCGGCAAGATCTTTTAGAAAGTGTTCAGCGCCAAAGAGAGGAATTAAATCATTTTTCTGAATCATTGAAGTCTCTTGTTAATCAAACGAAAAAAGTGCATGATATTTCGACCTTTGTTCCTTTTGAATTAAAGTTGACAGAAAAAGCCCAGCATTTAGAAGAAAGCGTGACAGATTTGAATATTTGGCAAATAACAGGCGCAACCATTGTAGGAATTCAAACAGATACTGAATTACTGCTTTCACCTGGCCCCTATGCCAAATTAAGTGCGGGAAATACTGTTTACTTTGTCGGGCATGAATTAAGTATGCAACGCATGGAACAGCTTTTTTATTCGGATAGTCAAGCTTAGAAGGGCTTAGATTGTAAGTTTTTTTTTTGACAAAGAGCCAATACGGCGTTATTTGAATTTACCCAAAATCTGAAGGGCCTATCCAATAAAAGAAAACTGCGCCGTTATCCCCAGTGGGAAACTGGGCAACGGCGCGGTTTTTCTTTATCCACAAGGCCAATCTGTGGACACAAAAAGCCTTCCGCTATGGTATTATTAAGTTGCACCAAAACAAACCATAAATAACGAAAGGCTAGGTGTATTATACCATGAATCCGACCGATATTTATCAAGTAAAACGAGATTTTTTTCAATTTTCCCAGAAACTCGCGCAAGGATTGGCCAAACCGGATCAAAAATTTATATTCGATATGATTTTTGGCATGGTCAAAAGCCAGTCCCCGCTCCTATCTGATATCGCACGCGCTTTAGAAGAGGATACGCGTCTTCTTTATACCGTGAAACGTTTGTCCCGTCGTGGGGCGGATTTTGACGATTTTCATCCCTTGCACCAAAATTATTTACAAACCATTCAACCTCATTTGCAGGAAGATATGCTGGTCATCGTCGATAACTCCGATATCACGAAGCCTTTCGGCGAACAATTTGAAGCGCTCGCTCGTGTTCATGACGGCTCGCGTGATGGCATAGAAAAAGGGTATATGTCAGCCAATATCGCCATTGCCTCCCCCAGGACGAAACATCCAATCCCGATTTATTCCCATTTGTTTTCGGCTGCGGAAGAATATTTTGACAGTACCAATGTGGAAACCTATAAAGGATTAAACCTGGTGAAGCATTTATTTCAAGAAAAACCCTATACGCTCGTTATGGATCGTGGGTACGATAGTAACGATATGTTCACATTTATGCACAAGCAAGACGCTTCCTTTATCGTTCGGCTCCAAGATAAGCGCTACCTAAAGTATCAGAATAAACGGATCAAGGTGCCTAACTTAGCGTTAAGAAGAAAAGGGAAAATCGCGTTTTCTTCGACCATTAAAGGCAAAAACTATGCGTTGAAAGTCTCTCATATTCCCGTAGAACTTCCCTGTTTACCGAAAGTTCCCTTAAATATGGTGGTCGTCTACGGCTACGGTCAAAAACCCATGAAATTATTGACCAATCACCCCATTAAGAACAAAGAAGACGTCCTAACGATCGTCAAAGCTTATATAACGCGTTGGCGGATTGAAGAAAATTTTCGGGTCCAAAAACAAGAATACCACTTAGAGAAAGTACGTACGCTCCACCTCAATAGCTTACGCTTGATCCATTGTTTCGTGAGTTATTTGATCGGGCATCATAGCCTATTATTAGAAAAAGAAACGTGCTATGTCAAACAAGTGCTTCATCGTGCCAAAGCCACGTTCTCGGACCAAAAGATCCGCTTGAAGCTGTACCGCTTCATTCGAGGGCTGGCCGAGATCCTTCGATTTGATTCGACGGGGATTCAAGCCTATAAAAGGGTGAAAAAACGGCCCAGGGCTCATCAACTCGCGCTCGCTGTGTGAAGCGTTCATTGAATATTTTTAAAAAACGCACATTATTTTGTGCGTGCTATTTGTGTGTCTTATTTTCGCAAAAGTAGCCCCTAATAATTGTTCAAAAGGAAAAACCAATAAAATAACATAGATTGCACGATCTTTTACGTAAAATGGGTAAATTCAAAAAAATTACAGCTTGCGGTTTTAAAATTAATTTGTTATATTCATCGTATAATTATTCCGGCATAGCTCAGTTGGTAGTAGCGCATGACTGTTAATCATGATGTCGTAGGTTCGAGTCCTACTGCCGGAGTATTCAATGGTAAGCGTCCAGTTTTTGGACGTTATTTTTTTACTCCGCGTTTAATTAAATGTTACAAGGTAAAAAAAATGTTGTTTTTTTTTCGTAAAAATGCAACTAAATTGCAACAATTTTCAGGTATAATATATTTACAAATAGACTGTAGAAAAGTTGGTGATTGAGTTACATGGCAAAGAAGAAACGGGATCCTTATTTTGACAATGCAAAATTCTTACTAATGATCTTAGTTGTCTTTGGGCATATGATGCAGCCTTTTATTGAAAACGCGCAGTGGAGTCATGATTTATATTTTACGATCTTTGCTTTTCACATGCCGGCTTTTATTTTCATTTCAGGTTTTTTCGCTAAATCATTTGATCCACAAAAAAAGGAATCAGTAGCAATTAATTTTCAAAAATTTATTGTACCGTATATATTTTTCCAATGGGCCTATTCGTTGTTTAATCGGCTAAGTGGAGCAGAAGAACATTTTACCTTTCAACTTGATGTACCCAACTGGTCATTATGGTTTTTAATTAGTTCCTTTTTTTGGCAAATTTCCTTGTATTTTTTCAGGAAAGTACCAGCAAAAGCAGGAATTACGATTAGCATATTGATTAGTTTATTAGTAGGTTATACGCCTTTTATCGGCAGAGAGCTCACTTTACAGCGTACAGCTGTTTTCTTACCTTTTTTTATTATAGGTTATTATCTCCCTAAAGATTTTGTTGAACGGTTTAAGAATTTTAAATATAAAAAGCTATTTGCATTGGGCTTTGCTGCTATATATTTGTTAGTCAATTATTTGAACGAAGTTAATAAATATATGTTTTTTGGCTCGAAGCCGTATGATGACTTTTTGAATTTTCCAGAATGGGGCTTTTTAGTGCGGATTGTCACCTTTATGTTGGCAATTATTGGCATGTTAGCCTTCTTTTCTTTGGTCCCGACCCGAGAAACAAGTTATACCAAAGAAGGGAAATATACATTAATCGCCTATCTTTTGCATGGTTTCTTTATTAGAGGAATGCGAGCCTTTGATCTAGAAAGTGTAAACTTAGGATTCCCAGGTTTTATTGCTTTGGCTTTGGCCAGCATTTTATTGACAACCGTGTTAGCGAGTGAACCGGTTGGAAAAGTTTATAACAAAATTGAACAGTATTTTTTAGGCAATAAGAAAAAAGGAGACCCATCTTATAATGGCTCCTAGTTGTCTTTGTTAAAAGGATGGCGTAGAATGATTAGGTAAGTTTTAAAAGGAGATGAAAGTATGGCTGAAATAAAAAATGAACTGACAGCAAAATTTGCTGCAGATTTCAAAGACAATAAAAAGCAACAAGTAGTACAAAATGCCGTGACCAAAAATGGGATTTCTAATTCGGCTGAAAATCTAGCAGCTCAATCGAACAATGTACCTGTATTTTCAATTGATTTGAAAACCGGAAACGTGGCTAACCAAAAACAATCTGGCCGTTGCTGGATGTTTGCGGCGCTGAACACTTTTCGCCATAAAATTTTGGATCACTTTGACCTGAAGGATTTTGAATTATCCCAAAACTATACGAACTTCTGGGATAAATATGAAAAATCAAATTACTTTTATGAAAATATTTTGGCAACGGCAGATCAGGAAGTAACTAGCCGTAAGGTAGCCTTTTTATTAGCAACGCCCCAACAAGATGGTGGCCAATGGGATATGATGGTTTCTCTCTTTAACAAATACGGCGTGGTGCCTAAAGCAGCTATGCCTGAAAGCAGTAATTCTTCTAATTCACGTGATTTAAACAATTATTTGAATAAAAAATTACGCAAGGATGCAGCAACCTTACGCCAATTAGTCGCTGATGGTGCTTCTGAAAGTGATATTCAAACCAAAAGAGAAACGATGTTACAAGAAGTTTATAATCTCTTAGCCATTTCACTTGGTACACCCCCAACGGTTTTTGACTTTGAATATCGCGATGAAGAAAAAGAATACCATATTGATCGTGATTTAACGCCTAAATCTTTCTATGACAAGTACGTCGGCGTTGATTTAGATAACTATGTCAGCATTATCAATGCCCCAACTGAGGATAAGCCTTATAACAAATCATATACAGTAGAAATGTTAGGTAACGTTGTAGGCGGCAAACAAGTGAAATATTTGAATGCTGATATGGAAAGTTTTAAAAAATTGGCGATTGCACAACTAGAACAAGGAGAATCTGTTTGGTTTGGTTGTGATGTAGGTCAATCTTCTAATAGACAAGGTGGAATTATGGCACTTGATGTCTATGACATGAACGAATTATTTGATGTCGACTTTACGACGACCAAAGCTCAACGCTTAGACTATGGCGAAAGCTTGATGACTCATGCGATGGTACTAACAGGGGTAGATATCGTTGATGGGAAATCAACCAAATGGAAAGTCGAAAACAGCTGGGGCGATAAAGTTGGTGATAAAGGATTTTTCGTGGCAAGCGATGCTTGGATGGACGAATATACTTATCAAATCGTTGTTAGAAAAGACTTACTAACAGACGAACAACTAGCTGCTTATGAAAAAGAACCCACAGTTTTAGCACCATGGGATCCGATGGGCGCTTTGGCGTAACAGCGTTTATAAGCTCCTTTTATAAAAAGAAACCCGAACGATTTCACATTTAAAGTGGATCGTTTGGGCTTTTTTCATTAATCTTGTTTCCGAAAGACAAATAAGTGGAAAATAATTGCTAAAGCTTGAAAGAGCAAAGCGATTAAAGTGACGCCGGTCCAACCAGCGGCTCCCCACATTGTGGTACCTAAAAAAGAACCCACCGCACCACCAATGAAATAAGAAAACATAAAAACTGTATTATTCCGATTGCTAACTTGTTCGCCTAAATTTTGTACGCGCGTTTGATTAGCTACTTGACCAAATTGGTTGCCTACGTCTAATAATACAATCGAAAGAACCAACGGAAAAATGTGAGTAGCAAAAAAGTGTAAGATAATAAAACTACTTGTTTGCATGAGAAGACCTATCCATACAATCGTACGTTGTGCATATTGATCAGATAACTTTCCTACAATAGGAGCGGCTAATGCACCTGATAGCCCAAAAACAGCTAACACACCGGCTGCAAATGTTCCCCAATTATAAACTGGACTGCTGATGTAAAAAATCAGCGTGGACCAAAAAATAGAAAAGGTACCAAACATGAAGAAACCAGAAACAGCAGCTTCGCGTAACACTTTTTGGCTTTTAACCAATAATGGGATACTTTTTAATGAAGCTGAATAAGAAAGTTTTGTGTTTGCGGTTGTATCCTTTGGCATCTTGATCGTGAGTAAGATCGTTAATAGAATGATCGCAATGGGAGCAATTAAATAAACCGAACGCCAAGGTAAAATGCTAGCGATGATGCCAGAAAAGGTACGCGATAATAAAATCCCCACTAACAGACCACTTAAAAGTTTGCCCATCACTTGTCCACGTTTTTCAGGTCCAGCTAAGACAGCGCCGTAAGGAATGATAATTTGTGGGACAACAGAAAGTAAGCCAATGATAAAAGCTGAAAAAATAAATAGTTGGAAATTTGGCGCAAAAAAAGCGCCTAACAACGATAAGGATGATAAGGCGGCCATTGTAATAATGAGTCGTCGTTTATTTAAAATATCACCTAAAGGAACAATCAACAGTAAACCTAAAGCGTAGCCTAACTGGGTTAACATTGTGACACTACCGATTGCACTGGTACTTGCCTGAAAACTTTCAGCGACCTGAGTGCCGATGGGTTGGATATAATACATATTAGCGACAACAATTCCGCAAGTCGCTGCTAATAAAAAAATGAACTGTTTTGTTAAATAATTGGAATGATCTTCCACAAAAATGCCTCCTCTACAACATTTGTAATTACTATAGCACAACTTCACAAAAGCTAAAAGGCGTGAACTTACTAAACAGAAGTGTAAATATTAGACAACCAATGGACGGCTAGTTATAATGAAACCGTCACTAATGATTTTTTCACACGTGTTTTCATTAGAGTGTACTGTTGAAGAATGGTCACTAGGAACCTTTACTTCCCTTGACGGACTTGTCATTATACGTAGAAATTTAAAGGAGGAAGTTAAATGACAAATCTGCTCACTGTAATTGTTTTACTTTTATTTGCTGCAGTTTTATATGTGTTTTATCATATGCAAAAAATACATGCGAAGTTTTCGACGCGTGTATTTACTGGTTTGTTTGCAGGTATTCTTTTTGGCGGACTTTTACAACTAATTTTTGGTACAGAAAGTACGGTTGTTGAACAGTCGCTTGATTGGATATCAATTGTTGGCGACGGCTATGTATCTTTTCTTCAAATGCTTATCATGCCGCTAGTTTTTGTTTCCATTGTGAGTGCATTTACTCGTATGAAAGAAAGCTCAAAGATTGGAAAAATCAGCTTTTCAGTGTTAGCGACGCTGTTGGGAACAGTTGCAATCGCTGCATTGATTGGAATTTCGATGGTAATGCTGTTTAATTTGGATGGCGCTCAATTTACTCAAGGCGCCGAAGAATCTAGCCGAATAGCTGAAATTACTGAGCAACAATCAGAAGTGCAAAATTTATCGATTCCTGAACAAATACTTTCCTTTATCCCAGTAAATGTGTTTGCGGATCTTGCTGGTAGCCGGGATACAAGTACGATTGGTGTCGTAATCTTTTCAGCCTTTGTTGGTATTGCTTACCTAGGAGTAAAACGCAAGCAACCTGAAAAAGCTGAAATATTTAATCGCATTATTGAAAGCTTGTACAGCATTGTTATGCGTATTGTAACGCTTGTTTTGCGTCTAACGCCTTTTGGTGTGTTTGCTCTAATGACTAATGTGTTAGCAACAAGTGATTTTGGTGCAATTGTTAATTTAGGTACATTTATTATCGCTTCTTATGTAGGATTAATCATTGTATTACTTGTACACAGCTTATTATTAGCTTCTGTCCGAGTGAATCCATTGACTTACTTTAAAAAATCATTCCCAGCATTGAGCTTTGCATTTACTTCACGCTCAAGTGCCGGTGCGTTGCCAATGAATCTTGAAACTCAAACCAAAGCGTTGGGAGTAGAAGATGCTACAGCTAACTTTGCGGGTAGTTTTGGTATCTCCATTGGACAAAACGGTTGTGCTGGATTATATCCAGCGATGTTAGCTACTATTGTAGCGCCTACTGCTGGTGTGGATATTTTTGATTGGCGTTTTATTTTAATGTTGATACTAGTAGTAACGATTAGTTCGTTCGGCGTTGCTGGTGTTGGCGGTGGTGCAACGTTTGCTTCATTGATCGTATTGAGTTCAATGAACTTGCCTGTGGCTATTGTCGGACTGGTTATATCCGTTGAACCGCTAATTGATATGGCAAGAACATTAGTTAATGTCAGTGATAGTATGGTCGCAGGAGTTGTAACTAGCGCAAGGCTACATGATTTGGACCGCGACACATTAAATGATCCAAATAAAGTTATTTCTGGAAATGAATAGCAATGAAAAGAAGAGTGCGTGTGCTCTTCTTTTTTTGTTGAAAATAAGGTTGGTATAAGACGTATAAAAAAATTTTTGTTATACTTATATTATTGGAAGTTTAAGTTTTTTAAAGGGGGATTTTTAGTTTGACAGCAAAATACACGATTCCACACGAAGTAGCTTCTTACGAATGTGACGTAAACGGCACGATGAAGCTTTCTACCATGATTGCCATTGTGATTAAAGTATCGGAAGAACAAAGTGAAACGTTGAACAGAGGGAATGATTTTACCCATCAATTTGGTGTCACATGGGTAATTACACACTATGAAATTTTTATTTCTCGGTTACCCAAAATGAATGAAAAAGTTCAAGTGACAACACAAGCAATGCAGTATAACAAATACTTTTGTTATCGGAACTTTTGGATTACCACAGAAGAAGGAGAAGAACTTGTTCGCATTGAATCTATCTTTTCGCTAATGAATTATACGACGCGTAAAATTAGTAGTGTAACGGAAGAAATTATTGCACCATTTGAAAGTGAAAAAATAACTAAAATCAAACGTCCTACTAAAGTTGAAGCGCTAGAAGACCCTAGAAGCGTGCCATTTCGTGTTCGTTTTTACGATATTGACAGCAATCATCATGTGAATAATTCTGTGTACTTCAATTGGCTTGTTGAGGGATTGGGTTATGAGTTTTTGACGACTTATGAACCAACACATATGAATGTCCGTTTTGATAAAGAAGTTGAATACGGTAATCAAGTTGAAAGCCAATATGAAATTGTGGATCAAGATAATGGCAAGAAAACGCGTCATGCAATTAAAATTGCGGATAAGATCTATTGTGAAGCACAAATTGAATGGCAAGAAAGATAAAAAGCATACTTGTTAACGGGAAAATTTTTCGTTAACAAGTATGCTTTTTTTGTTTAATGTTGCATAAAATCGGCCAATTCGTCTTTTGTTAATTGACGATTGTTAGCAATTAATAATTTTAATCGTGCTTTTTGACTATTAATATTAGGACAGAAAATAACGCCCATTTTCTGCAACTCAATCCCACCACCGCTATAATCATAAACCGGTTCAGCAATACCATTAAAACAACGAGAAACTAAAACGATTGGGATTTGGTTAGCTAACATTTCTTGTAAAGGAGCAATATTTTCCGGTGGTAGATTCCCCGCGCCTAAAGCCTCAATGACCAAGCCGTCTAATTGCGTGTGTGCTAAACCTTCCAATAACTCGCCGTTCATACCAGCATAAGCTTTTAAAATGGGAATTAAGCCATTTACCGAATGGATATCTGCATGTTGTGTTTTTACATTTTTTTGTAAAAATGAAATATTATTTTTATTCACCATACCAACCGGCCCCATAGAAGGCGTGCGAAAAGTTGCAACATTGGTGGTATGTGTTTTGGTTACGTAGCGTGCTGCATGAATTTCATCATTCATGACGACAAGCACCCCTTGATCTTTAGCGTCTGGTGAAGCTGCTACGCGAATTGCACTGACAAAATTGTATAAGCCATCACTACCTAATTCATTACTTGAACGCATGGCGCCAGTAAGAACAATTGGCAACCAGTCTCCGATCGTAATATCTAAAAAATAAGCCGTTTCTTCTAGTGTATCGGTCCCATGGGTAATTACTACGCTGTCAATCCCGTCTTGGTAGGCTTTTTGTATACGCTGTTTCATTTTTAGCATATGGCTAGGTGTAATATGGGGACTGGGAAGATTAAAAATATCTTCTACGATCAAATCAACATTTTCGGGTAGATCAATGGAAGCATTTAGTAAGGGATTTTCTACGTCAGGACTGATACTTCCAGTTTTTTGATCTTCTTTCATGGCGATCGTGCCGCCTGTATGTAAAACAAGAATTTGTTTCATTCATTTCGCCCCTTTCTTTTTTGTATGATCCTGTCAATTTTATCGTAAAACAAGAGGAAAGAAAACATAGCAAATCAAATTTTGTTGCGTCATCTGCTTTTTCTCTTTATAATAAATGCAACTTTAAAATAAAGAAGGGAATAAAATGATTCAAATTGGCTGTACAAGCTTTAAAGAACATACGTTTTTGACAGGTAAAAAAGAAACTAGTTTGTTTGAGTATGCTGCTCATTTTCCATTGGTGGAAATGGATACTAGTTTTTATGCAATCCCTAAACAAGCTTATGTCAAAGAGTGGTTAAAACAAGTGCCTGAAGCTTTTCAATTTATTATGAAGCTGCCTAAAGTCTTTACTAAACATGAAGAGCTTACAGGAGACACCAGCCTTACGGAACTCGCCGCAGAATTATTGGAGAGCGTACGTCCTATGGTTGAACAAGATCATTTATTTTGTTTATTAGCGCAGTTTCCGCCTTTTTTGATTGTAAGCGGGAAAATGTAGATTATTTAAGAAAACTTCGCCAATTATTTCCAGCAACTCCGATTGCTATTGAACTGCGTAATAGTAGTTGGTATGCCCCGTCTTTGGTTGAACAAACCAGGGACTTTATGCAAGAACAGAATTTTTCATTGGTGATTGTTGATGAGCCTAAAAAGTTATCAACCACGATACCTTTTGATGATTATGTGACTAATCCAGAATTCATCTTTTTCCGATTTCACGGGCGTAATGATGTAGGTTGGAATGCGACCGGACCAGATGCCAAAAGGTTACGAACCAATTATCGTTATGATAACGATAAATTAGATTAACTATAAGTGTTTATTTATCAATCTTTTAGTGCTCTGTTTTTGCTTTATTTTTAGTTTTAGGGCAAGAATAGGGCACTATTTCATTTAATTTATTTATAAGCTCTTTTTTCATCCCTTTGGTTACATGGGTGTATATATTTTCCGTTGTTTTGCTATCTTCGTGCCCCACACGGTCCATGATTGCTTTTAAAGGCAATCTCAGTTCAGCTAACATAGAAACGTGTGTATGACGTAAAATGTGGCTTGTGACAGTTTTATCCACACCAATGTTCTTTGCGGTCCTTTTTAAAGAACGATTGTAATTTGTAATATGGAGGGGGTTCCCTGTTTTTGTGGTAAATATAAATTTTCGATCATTATATTCTTTAGTTAAAGTGCGAAAAGAATTCTCGTAAATTATTTCATTCATAATTTCTATGCCTCGATCAGATAGTTCGACCACACGTTGAGAGCTTTTAGTCTTAGTTGCGGTTTGATGTCCTTCTGATGTTTTGTGGGATACATAATCTAAAGTCGAATTTACAGTGATTGAATTTCCATCGAAATCTTTTTCTTTTAAAGATACCGCTTCGCCAAATCGAACACCCGTTAGCAGCATAAATTCAGTTAGATCTGCGTTTCTTTTGCCGTATAAAGCGTTTCTTTGATAAGCAATGATTTTCTCAGCTTCTTCGTGTTCGAGATATTTTTGCTTTATTTGTTCATTTTCTTCAAATGTTGCAGGTTTTCTTTTTAAAGATATACCGCGAGCTGGATTAATTTCTAGAGGCGAATAATCAAACATCGAAATTAAAATGTTACGCATTTGGTTAACGTAATTGTATGAATAATTTTCTGTATAATATTTTTCTTCCAGAAATTCTTTGATATCCTTCTTTTTTAAATTGTCTATGATGATATCGTCTTTGAAATAATCGCGTATTTTTATAGCAGGGTATTTATAAGTCTTGAATGTACGCTCTTTGACTGTTTTAGGATATTCCGTTGCCCATTTTTGATATAAGCCACCAAAGCGCATTACTGTTTTTTGGGGCTTGTTTAACGTTTTTTCTATCTTCTCGTTTAACTTCTTCTGCGCCTTATTTTTCGCTTGATTCGACTTACTATTTAGCGTTATAGAGACCTTTTTGTATTTCTCTGTATAAGGATCCTTGTATCGTTCTCTATAGGTAAATTTCCCGTTCGGTAGTTCTTCCATCCACATTGTTTATCACTCCTATTATTGGTATAATAGGCATAGATAAGTAAGCCTATTATTTGGTAGAGGCACGCTCAATCTTTGGTCGGGGAGAGCGTGCTTATTTTTTTATGCTTCTAACAATTGCTTTTTCTTTGCTTCGAATTCTTCTTGTGTAATAATTTCGTCATCAACCAGTTCTTTTAAATCTCTGATCTGTTTTGCTAGACTATCATTCGGATTAGTCATTTCAACTTTTTGAGATGTTTCATGACCGTTTTCTGCGATAATGCCGTCTAATAATGAGCAAATTCTATAAAAATTATCGTAAGCTGCTTTTACCATCATTCCTTGCTTTGTCTCTTGTTTGATAAAATATGCTTCTAAAAAATTTCCATCTTTTAAAGCAATGTTTACACCTAACTTATCTGTATAATCAAATTGTTTTCCACCAGTAGTTGCACCCACAATCGAACCAACTCCACCAGCTAGTGCACCACCAACAACTGCACGAGTAATGCCATGTTTTTTATTTTTAGAGTGTCCTCTTTCTATTGGTGTGTATCCAACGATGTCAGAATAAGGAATGACCTCAAAAGGCTTTGTAAGTGTTTTTGGTTGCATGATTTCTTTGTCTACCGGATCGAATAAAAGCCGATCGAATAACAAGGCATCATGACTTCGAAATTTTTCTTTTGTTTGATTAATAGTTTCTTTATCTTCATCAAAATTTACCTTTTCGGCTTGATCCAATAGTTTATTAAAATCATCAAAAGTATATCTGATTTTTGCATTTGTTAAACTCTTCATTCCAACATTCTTAAACACCTTGCTGTAACACTCTTCACCGAGATATTTATTATCTTTTGTTACTACTCTTTTACTCAATGGCCCAATTTTTTTACCACATTTTGCACACTTCATTTTATTTACTCCTTTCTATTCTATAAATAAACCCAAGCAGGGAGACCCTGCAAGGATTAAAACACAACTTTACCCACAATGCGGATGTTATTATCTTCGTTTGCCAAGATATCATCGTAATCTTGGTTTAAGCTTACCAAACGTAAGTTATCCTTTTCAAGGTAAACTTTTTTAATATAAGCATTCTCGTCAATTTGTACAACCATTATCGCTCCGTTTATAGGATTTGGGTATTTCTCTACGAAAATGATTTCGCCATCTTCAAAAATTGGCTCCATACTGTTCCCAGATACCAGGAAAGCTAAGTCATAATGGCTTGGTATTTCTCCGTCAAATGAAACTGTTTCTCCATAGGTGGGTTCTAAATCTAAAATGCCTGTTCCAGCTGATACTTTTGATTGTAGATAAATGTCGTTATCTTGATATTCGCTTATATCAATAATTTTGTTTTGTTCTTCTAATTCGTGTTGTGCATAATTATATACTTTTGTTTGACGGTCGGGATTTAAGCGGTTATATATAGTAGTAATTTCTTTCGAAGAATCATACCAGCCCATTAAACTTTGAGGAGTAGTATGGAGAATTCTTGCAATTTCATTTAAAGTCTCAGTCGGCATTTTTTCTATGTCGCCTTTTTCGTACCTAAATATAGTAGATCTTGAAACTCCCAATTTATTAGCAATATCATCCGCGCTTATTTTTAGTTCTTTTCTTCTAGCTTTTATTCGTTCCCCGACTTTAATTTTAAGCACCTCCTAAGTAGTATAAACTAATTATAAAATAAAAGATGCAAAAATGCAACATTTTTAGTAGCATAAATGCAACTTTTTTATTGACAATTGAAATACAAGGGGTTATACTTGATTTAACAAGTCGCAGTAATGCGACAAAAAGCAAGGAGGTGTGAAAATGGTAGATACGAATAAGTTAAAAGGAATTATTGTCGAGCGAGGAACAACACAGCAAAATGTTGCAGAAAGTATCGGTATTAATCGAAGCACATTTTATCGTAAAATGAAAAATGGGGGAGATTTTTCGATAGGGGAAGCGCAAAAAATAGCCGAAAACGTCCCATTAACCAATGAAGAGGCTGTAGAAATTTTTTTTAGCGACAAAGTCGCATTTACGCTACAAAGAAAGAAACAGGAGGTATAGAAATGGAAAAAGAAAATAATAATGAAGAAACAAAGGAAAATACGACTGAAATTGAAGTGGGAGAACCTGGAAGATTAGGAGACATGGAAGTTGAAATATCTGTAAATACTGATGAATTGATAGAAAAAGTAGAACGGCTTCAACAATTACTTGAAGAAGCCGAACAACTAAAAAAGGAAATTGCTGAATTTCAATTTAAAACAATATTTTCATTTTAAATATTCTTCACCAGCTTTTTTATACATTTCGTTCCAGTTTTTAAACTTTGAATGATGCGAAACATACTTGTCAAATTCTCGGTTATTAGTAGGTTTGAAAGTTTTTGCAGTAACCGAACTATCATAGTTGTGAACAAAACTATCGATAGAATTGAATTTAGTATATTTTTTCATAAATTTGCTGGTAAACAAATCAGACAATTTCACTTTGATATTTTTCTTCAATTAATCACCTCCTTAGAGGTAATTATAACAAACAAAATTTAAAAAAAGGAGATGACAACCATGGAAATAACCAAAGTAACGACTATCCCACAGAAGTGGATGGAAAAATCACACGCGATGAAATATTTCGGGCTGGATGAACGAAAACCTTACTTCCAATCGCTTTTGAAAGAATTTAAAGAGGGACAGTTTTCCGATGGCTATTTAAGCCCAACATATCGCGTGGTGTTGATAGACGTTAACCGATTTGAAGATTTTCTCAAAGATAGAGAGGAGCGGAAATTTCGATGAAACCACGTACAAAAAGAATCTTAACGTTAATTATAGCGATCGCGCTCGTTTCATCATTGAATTTTTACCACAGTTTATTAATTATCGTGCCACCTTTGATAGCTTTGTTATTAAATTTGAATGAATATGACGAGGAGGTGAGCGAGTGACAATTTTAGGAAACTACGAATCAAGCGTGCGCGATCTAAATCAAGATACCATCGATAAAATTATGTATTTAGTCGCAAATCGCACAGGACGCACAGAAACGGCTGTTTTAGATGATATACGTAAAGTCTTGGATCATTTTGAGCGGACAAAGCAAAGTCTGTTAGAAGACGTGACAGGCATCGAAAGTCGTGTTGAAGATTACTTTTGGAGTAACAGCATTAAAGTATACGACCGTAAAGACACGGGCACAGCCAACTTTTTTAAGACGTCAGAAGGACAATTTGTTTTAAATCACGACGGCAATTTGTACCAAATCGTTAAAGAAGAACCGTTATTAGTACTAAAAAAAGACTGATTCCGCCGCAAACGAAATCAGTAAATAGGAAAATATTTATACAAGAAGTATACCACAAATGTGAATCTTTGGGAATGACGTACGAAAGGAGCAATCATGAAAATAAAAATAGATGACATCGGTCGCATCCATTTAATCGACGAATACAAGCCTTATGGCTCGATCATATTTGATGTGATGGACGAAAGAGTCGGCGTTTACCAAGATTCGGGCGATCCGGAAATAAGAACAGCTTTTGAACACATTGAAGAATCCGCTGAATTTGAAAAGTATGAACTGATTGATGGACTGAGAGAAATTATTGAGATATTGGAGGGGAATTATCGTGAGTACACTTTATGAACTAACAGGAAGCTATTTACAACTAATCGAAATGGCTGAAGATAACGACAGCGAAGCGATTAAAGACACGCTAGAAAGTGTAAATGAAGCAATCGACGACAAAGCAGAAAACACAGCTAAAGTCATCCGTGAATTAGAAGGCAGAAGCGAAACGAAAAAGAAAGAAGCACAACGTTTAAGAGAAAGTGCAACATCTTTAGATAACCAAATCAGAAATCTAAAAAGCTATTTACAAGAACAATTAGAACTTACAAACCGAACGAAAATTCAAGGTGAATTATTTACGGTTTCTGTACAAAACAACCCGCCTTCTGTTCACGTGGAAAACGAAAAGAAAGTGCCGTTAGATTATTTTGTTGAGCAAGATCCTAAGTTAGATAAAACACTGCTTAAAAACGCATTGAAAAATGGGAATGAAATCGATGGGGCTGAACTAAGACAACAACGAAGTTTAAGAATTAGGTGATTTTCTGTGGAAGAAAAATAAATTGAAAGGTGGTGATATGAAGTGAAAATGATGAAGGCAGAAGACATTAAACGTTTTGACAATTGGACCTGCCTCATTTACTCAGAGCCGGGGAAAGGAAAAACTTCCATGGTGAAATCCTTAAAAGGAAAAACAGTTCTTTTATCCGTTGATGGCATGTATCACGTTTTAAGTCAACAAAAAGACATTGTCATCCAAGTAATGGATCCGGACAAACCAAACCAAGACCTAGGAGATTTCTACCGATTTTTAACAAAACACAAAGACGAATACGACAATGTTGTCATTGATAATTTATCGACGTTTCAAAAATATTGGCTAAACGCCAGAGCAACTGAAACAAGAAGCGGACAACCTGAAATTAAAGACTACGGCGTTGTAAATAGGATTTTATTTGATTTTATCGCAAGTCTTAAACAACTAGAAAAAAACGTTTTGATTTTTGCTCACGAAAAGAAAGTGGATGTTGAGATGGACTCAGGTAGATCTTACACCCAATTTCAACCGGACCTCCGAAATTTAGATGCCATTATGGGGATTATCCCTATTGTAGGCAGGTTGGTCATTGTAAAGAGCGAAGAAAATCAAGAAAACGAAAGAATCATTGTATTGCAACCAACGCAATCAACAAGAGCTAAAGATCAGCTCATAAGCGACACTCAAACCATCGGACAGATGGAATTAATACCAAAATTACAACAACAATAAAAAGGAGATTTTTAATATGGGACTATTAGACACACTACAATCAGTAAAAGACGAAGGATTTGACGCAAAAAACGACAAGGTGAACCAAAGCCAAAGATTAGAGCCAGGGAACTATCCAGTACGTTTAAAATCAGCGCAAGCTGGGCAAAGCAAAGCAGGTCGAGACCAAATCGCTATTTCATTGGAAGTTGTTTCTGGGGGAAATAAAGACCGACAAGAACTTATCTTTGTATCTTTTGACGACGAACTACCACCATTTGTTTTAGAAAAAAATGGGCGAATCCTCTTAAAAATTGCAGCGATGGTAGGCGTGGAATTTACAAAAAAAGATTTAGAAGATGAATATTCTGCTTCAGAAGCTTTATCAAAAGGCGTTGGGAAACAATTTAAAATGGAATTGACGACCGCACCTAATAAAAAGAATCCAGATTTTCCATACAGAAATTATGATTTTGAACTTTTAGAGGACGCTGAAGATAGTGATGAGGATGAAGATCTTCCGTTTTAAGTTATAAAAACTTGTTACAAAACGATTTTTCACAATGTCCGAAAAATAGGCCTGAACCGTTGGGAGAGTAAGGAGGAATACATTGTTACAGAAATTGTTATAAGGTTGTTACAAAAAGCAAAATGTAACAAAAAAATCAAAGGAATTTTAAAAACTTTTGTAACTGTAACATACTTATAACATTTTTTGTAACACGAAAATCCCTTGTCGCCCAATGGACATAGCGATTTTGTTACAATGTTACACCTATAAATATATAAGTAAATAAAAGTATAAAAAAAAATATTTCCCCTCCCTTTGTAACATTCACAAAGTCGAGGAAGAAATATTGAACCGATTGCTTATTTGATTAACTTCAATATAGCACACAAAGAAGGTGAGCGCAAGTGGGAGAAATAATTTTTGATAAGTCCCGCAGAAATTTAAAAAAAGTATACAACCGAATTAATTCAACAAACTTAAACCAATATGTAAAAGCGCAAATGGAAGAAGTCTTGTTTCTGGCTATTGGAGGATACAATCGAACTTATGAATTGCTCTTAGCTATGGGGTTAAAACCAGATGAAATAGCAACTTTTTCTAATCTAAATTTATCACAACAATTTTTGAATGAAACGCATAAAAAAAGAGCCATTTATTTAAGAAAAATCAATTATGTGACTAACGTAGGGAAAAATTTTGACTTTCAATCAAAGCGTCTTGATTTAAATGTAGCCGATGGTTTTGAAGAAAATTTGATGGTTTATGAAAATGCGCAAAGGACTGTTGGAATTGGAAAAAAGAAAGAAGATTGGCAGAAGCCTAGCATAGTTGTGATGGACGATCCGTCTTTAAATTTACAATTCGAAGGCCATCGATTTAAGTATGAAACAAAGATTGGGTTTGCTCAAGTAAGGAATAGAAATGCGACTCCTAGTGATATTGTCCAAGAAATAAAACCAGTGGATGAAGCTAAAAATATGATGTTTGCCATGTACCAAGAGAACATGGTGGATGAAGCCGAAATACTAGATGGACTAAATCGACTAAGAGAATCTGTGCATTTACAACTAAAAGACGATTGGGCAATGAACCCAACTGAGTATAAAAAGATTTTGGGTTCAAACAAGCTGGCAACACGTTTGAAAGAAATAGATGAATTAGGAATTTATCAGTTAAAAACAAACAAAAGAATCGGATATAAAAATGCACGATGGGTGATTATCCCTGACAAGGCATTTGAATTTAAAGGGTTTGACTATAAGGACGAAAAAGATCTCTTTAATGAAGAGTTGGAAGCAGAAGAAAACGAAGAACAAGCTTATATCCAAGAACAGGAAAGTAAATTGAATGAAATCCTATCGATCGAGTTACCGTTTAATATCCGACAAGGGGTAATAGGCAAACAACTTAATTCGTCTATGGCTTCTTTGCAAGGATTCTTAGAAGACGTGGATGACATCGAAAAAGAAAAAATCAATGGACTTGATTTATTAGACGGTGCGACTACAGAAGAAGAATATCACACGATTAAACGCAACAATTTGGCTTATTACATTGATGGAAATTTCAAAAACAACGAACGAAGTGACAAAAATTATTTGGGTGGACGTCGTTTAATCAGTATCGACGTAGATGATGATAATTCCTCTTATGAACGTGAGCAAGTAGAAGAAACAGTAGAAGAACAGGGATTGTTTGCACTTGTTTATCCTACAGCAAAATATTATTACAACGGAGCAAAACGTTGGCGCATTGTACTAATGGCTGACGAAGAAATGGATAAAGAGCAATACAAGCAAACGGTAACTGGTGTAGCAAATATGTTTGGTTTAGAAATTGATGAAGCGAGCAAGAAAGTTTCTCAATTAATGGGGTACCCACTAGTTAAAGATGATGTTTCTGTGATTTCTGGTTCGATGGTAAACGTGCACCAATTTTATGTAGAACCAAAACCAAAAGCAAAAAATGTTTTACCAATGAATAAAGTAACAAGCAGTAACAAATCAGTGGCTGACTTCGAACATCCACAAGCTAAGCTTTTAAAACAAGCATTAAATGAGGGCGTACCAGAAGGCAAACGTAACGAAACGTATTATCAAATATCTATGTACTTACGCGACACCTTAGATAACCCAGATATGGCTGTGTGGCACGATGAGGCAGCCGAATTGATTGAAACGATGAAAGAGCAGGCGGAAGCTGACGGACTACCAGAAAAAGAAATTGAGGTGATATTCCGATGAATTTTAGCAAGGCATTAATTGCGAACATTGAACGAACCTATACGTATTCTTTTGCTAAAAACAATTTTATGTATCCTGGTGCTGCCGATGGCTACGATCCAGTAGATTTTTTTATCAAGCAACTACATTTATCAAATCCATTTAAAATATTCATGGAATTGGAACGAGTTGCTTATAAGTCAGCTCTTAATTATTTAAACAAATACGAGATTCCATACACTAAAGAGCAGCAGCGTAAAGCTAGAATTTATAGCGACATCACAGAAAAGATGCAAGCGTGTCGATCTGATTATGTTTCTGAATACATGGAGGATCTCGATGATTTAAAAGATACAGGCATCGTTATATGCAAGCCGAAATACACCATGACAACCGAAGAAACTTTATATGTTACCGAAGAACTCGAAAAGCTCCCTAAACACAAGAAAACTTTTAACGTTGTTTACGACAATTCTGTTCCAGCCCTTTTGAAAGAAAGTGAAGAACAATATAGTGCTTTGCGAAATTGTTTAACTAATCATATTTCTTGTTTGATTGGAGGCGCAGGAACGGGGAAGAGTTTTTTAACTGCTTCTATTGTCCATCAATTGCAAAAAAATAATAAAGAAGTGGTTGTTCTTGCTCCAACACATAAAGCCAAAGAAGCTTTACAAGAAAAATTGGACGAGGAGAAAGTCAATGTAAAAGTCCGCACCATCCATAGCTATGTTCACAAGCCGGTTGGATGCCAGGTAATTGTCATTGATGAAAGCGGAATGCTATCAACACCCTTGTTTTATCAGCTTCTTATGAGTTATGCCAACCAACAACTTATTTTTGTAGGAGATAAAAATCAAATCCCTCCTGTAGAATATGGGCGACCTTTTGAAAAAATTCAACAGATGTTTCCGACATTTGAATTAAAAGCCAACCGTAGATCAGGTGCAAGAGACATTATTGCTTTAGGGCGCGAAATATTAGGCATACCACAAAATGCAAATATGCCGAAACCACACATTGAAATAGCGTCAAGTTCACAAGAAGCTTTTCGAAAAGGAGCGGAAGTGGAACTCACTTATAGAAACAAAGATGTTGAACAAATCAACGAAGAACAACGCATAAAAAATGGCACACCGACAATTTCCCCAAAAATGAGTGTAGGGGATGTGATAGTAGCCAAAACAAACGACCAAAAACGTCACTTTTTCAACGGGCAAATTTTTGAAATGGTTAGCCCAAATGCAGCACAAAAGAAAAATAGTTCTGACGCCGTTATTTTTAAAACACAAAAAGATTTGGAAATGAATTTTGATTTAGCTTATGGATTGACCATTCACAAGTCACAAGGCAGTGAGTGGGATGTGGTTGCTTATCAACCGAGCGAATTAGACACACAAAACCTTGCTTATGTGGCAGTCACACGAGCTAAGAAGAAACTCATTATTGTTGGAGATAAGCTCAAAACAGAATATAAAGCAGAACGGAGATGGCAGCATATAGATGAACTTAATAGCATTTGATCAGTCAACAACGAACACTGGTTGGTGCGTAATGGAAATGGGGAGCTCAAAAATTATAGGCTATGGAGCTATCCACCCAACCGGTGTAACAAACGAACGAATACGAGTCACTATTAAAAAGTGCATGATGCTATGTAAAAAATTCGATGTGGCTTTTGTTTATATCGAAGGTATCCAAGTACAGCGCAACCCAAAAGTGTATGAAATTTTAGCAAAACTTGAAGGCACACTTGAAATTTGTTTAGAAGAAAAAGGTTACTTTGTAAACATTGTCAAAGCGGCAGAGTGGCGGAAACGCATAGGCATAAAAAATAAAAAGCGTGACCTTGTAAAAGCTGAAGCCATAGGCATGGTAAAGGACCTTTACGAGTTAGAACCATCAGAAGACGAATGTGAAGCAATACTTTTTGCCAAAGCATTCTGTGCGTAGGGAGGCAAACAAATGAAAACAGAAGAGTTTAAACAACAAGTACAAAACTTAGGATACAAAACAATAGATGGATCATCAGACGGCAAAAGAGTCACGCAAGTACACATACTAGATAACGAAATCCTTATTGCCAAAGTATCTACTATGATTCAATACAGACTATCGACCATGAATAACAAAATAGGAAAGAGACACAGCGAATTATTTGATTTATTAGTTACTTATGCAAAAACACCAATAAAAAATAGGAGTTAAACCAAATACCGTCAATAAATTGGGAAATAAAATTAAAAGCGAGGACTTGTAATGACGATTAAAATATACAGTGACTATGAAGATTTTAACATTGCTGTTGATGAAGTTAACAGATTATATAGAACATGCGACACAGAGTCCGCAAGAAAATTAAAAGAGTACAAAGGGGCGACAGTTTACTACTGCGCTCAGATTGCACAGAAAGTTCAAGATTTAAATTCTTTAGGTTATGAGGAGGCGAAGTAAACATGCAAGAAACGGAATTAGAAAAATTGGAGCGATTAGCTTATATAAAAGATGAAGTCCCTAGTTATTATGAAGATTGGAAAAGGCTAAGAGACAAGCTCTTTAATGACAAGGAAACAAGAGAGTATGCCACGAGGAATTTACCTATATGGGTATTTTTCCCGAGCGGCGAAGATAAGGTGTATGCATCCAAAACGGATGTGCGTGAAAAAATAGGGGTTAATTTTCGTACACTGAGCGCTTATCTTGATAAAGATAAGCCAGTGAGCCGCGGAAATGCCAAGGGATGTTACTTTTACAGTTTGCCAAAGGAGGAAAAGTGATGGATAAACAGGAAATTATTGAATTTATTGATAATTCTATATGTCGCACATATGAGAATATAAGAAGTTCTGATATCGACAACGCAGAGGAACAAATTGCGTTAAACAATTCACTGATTAAAAAATACCTTTATCAATTAGACGAACCAGAAATAACCATAGGGGAAGCGTGGGGGAAAATCGCAGAAGAATATCCGTATACTCCAGGCGAATTATCTTCTTTCCTTAACAAATTTCTAATACATGGTAACCCAGAAAAGGTAGAGATACCACAATTTGTGGCGGATTGGATAGAGCGTATAAAAATAGATGACGGTGCAGTAGCAGACATAACGGGAGGAGACATATTTAGAATAATAGTAGACATGAGTGAAGTTTCGGCTTTTAATCCTGCCAGCAATATTCATTTTAATGACTATGAAATTACAGATGAGCTTGTTAACTACTGTAATGGGCATGAAATGGAGTTTTTGAAGGCTTTAATTAATGGCTACACAGTCAATAAAGAACCTATGTGGGTGGTTAAAAGCGCGCAAGGTAGTGGCTACCTGATTGATTATAAATTACGCACTGACAGTGAAATATTGAATGCTTCAAAAAATAACGCTTATCAATTTGATGATAAACAAAAAGCCGAAGCCGTCGCAACATTAGTTGGTGGCACGGTCGAAGAATGGAGTGAATGAAGTGAGAATGAATGAAAGAAAATATTATGTAAAAGTCGGGAATATGTATTTCCAACGTTTTGATGAACTGGATGCTATCTTTATTGTTGATGACCAGCCTGGGGCAAAAATTGGAGCTTCAAAGCTTGACAAAAGCAAAGCGGAAGATATAGCAAAAGTTTTAGGGGTAGAAACTGAACTGGTAGAGGAGTGACGGCATGAGTTTTTGGGTGTTATGGCCAATCGTATTTTGTGTAATTGTGGCGATAGTTTTTATAGCTGCTTGGGGATTGTTAAAAATATATGATATCGCAGAAAAATTTGACTTAGATGGCTGGGCAATAGTGGAATCATTTTTTTGGGGAGTAGCAATATTAGCTTTTGCTGCAATCGTTGCTCAAGGTATAGCCATCGGTAAGTTTTAAAGAAAGGAAGGGGTTGAAATGCTAGGCGATTGGATAATTGAAACCCAAGAATTTTTAAAAAATTTATGGATTGCTACCAAAAATACAGCGAGAGAAAACACCTGCTTGCATGACTACAAACTAGTAGAGCCAAAAATTTCAGGAGAAGCAAAGTATAAGATAAACGGAGGAATGTATATGGTGCCAGTCTGGTATACAAAGGAAGAATACCACTGCAAAAAATGCGGGAGGGTCAAGTGATGAGCAAATTATTAGAAGAAGCACACCGTTTAGAAGATGAGGCGCTAGATGCCCTTTACAATAGCTACAAAATGCCCTTTGAAGATGGATACTTTCAGGGCGTGGAAGATATGCGAAAGCTAATTGAAAAGTATGAGAAGCCACAATTGACGGAGGAACAGGAAAAGATCTACAGAGCACTAACATTGGTGTATGAAGACAAGGATGAAATGCACCCTGAAGATCTTAGTAATATTATCAATACAATAAATATAGTGATTAATTTCTATGTAGGTAAGGATCGAAACCTTATCCCAGCGCTAAATAAATTTCTGGAAGAGGTGGAAGAATGAAACTCGAATATAGAAAAAAATTTTTTGATGATTTTGAAAATAAAACGGTACGTTTTATTGACTTATTTGCTGGAATTGGTGGTATTCGTTTAGGTTTTGATGATGAAAATACAGAGTGTGTTTTTAGTTCCGAGTGGGATAAATTTGCACAACAAACTTATGAGGCTAATTTTAGAGAAAAGCCAGCAGGAGATATTAAACAAATAAAAGCTAGTGATATTCCAAATCATGATGTTCTCTTAGGCGGGTTTCCGTGCCAACCTTTTTCCAACATAGGTAAAAGAAACGGATTTTCGGATGAGAATCAAGGAACATTATTTTTCGATATATTAAGGATATTACAATATCATCAACCATCTATGTTTTTATTAGAAAATGTACCAGGAATCCTAACAATCGACGGCGGAAAAACATTTGAAGTAATTATGGAATCTCTAGAAAATGCTGGTTATAATGTTTTTTATGATGTTTTAGATGCTAAAAATTTTGGTTTAGCACAAAATAGAAAACGTGTCATTTTTGTTGGTTTTCATAAAGGTTTAGGAATTGATGAATTTATTTTTCCGAAAGGTAATAATCTCCCTAATCAATATGCCAAAGATATTATTGAAAAAGATGCTGATCCAGTGCGTTATTCAATTTCTAAAAACCTTCAAAAAAACTATCTATTTAAGAAAGATGATGGAAGACCTCAAATTATCGATGAAAATTCTGAGTTTCAAGTAAAAACATTAGTTTCTACATATCATAAAATTCAAAGATTGACTGGTACATTTGTTAAAGGTGGTGAAACAGGTTTAAGATTGATGTCCGAATTAGAATGTAAAAGGATTATGGGTTTTCCTGATGACTATATTATACCTGTGTCTAGAACCCAAATGTATCGTCAAATGGGGAATTCTGTTGCCATTCCTGTAATTAAAGAAGTAAGCAATGAAATGAAATATTTATATGGTAAAGTAAAAAAACGTTCAGCCCCTTAGCTAAACGTTCACACATATAACTATATTATAACATAAGGGAGCGGTTTTTTTGGGACTTTTACGGGACGTTGATTTTAACCAAACACGAGAAAATGCAAAAGACACACTAGCCAATTACAGACGTTTACAGCGAATCACGGGACAGTCAAAGATCGATATTAAGTCGCCTATCATTACAGATATGCCAAAGGCGCCATCTAATGGCAATAAAGCGGAGGACGCATTATTACAGATTGTGGATGCAGAGGGCGAGCTTAATGCAATCGTCGCTGGGCTTATGGCACTGCCTTTAACATCAAGAGCCGTTCTTTACTACTCTTTTTGTGATAAAGAGCGGTGGACGAATGATTTGATTGGGATGGAAATCGGATATTCAGAGCGACAAGTAAGACGCGTGAAAGAAGATGCTTTAACCGAATTTGCAGAAGCATACAAAAAAGGTAAGCTTATTTCCTATAAATAAAATGTCCGTTTTTTGTCCGCTTTATGTCCGACATAATCTGATTTTAGGTGGTATATTAGTAGTATCGAATATTGCATATAGGCAGACGTTAAAAGCAATATCGGTATGGGGCTTTTAGCTACTTTTGTTGGCTGCGGAAACAGTTAGCAAAGACATCTATGCAATGGGTAAATACAACAGTGGTGGCATAGCATCACTGTGATACATAACAAAGGCTACTCACATTGTTGGGTAGCCTATTTATTATGAGGTGTCCCATGTTTTACTACTACATACAATTAAACCGGCTACCAATACATAACCCAGATGTTAGACAGTCCACGCTATATCCTAACTACTCACTGCTAGAGTGTCACTGTGGATTGGCTGACAATGATATAGACAATTATAAGTTGATCTTTATTGGTAAAGGTTTCATCAAAGATAAACATATTCAAAACAATATAAATAAAATTGTTGAGAGATTGAAGTGAAAGATTATTCGTTTTAATCAAATAAATATATTTAACAAACAAATAAATGATTCACATTTAAATAAATCTTTCCGATTGATTCATTCTTTTGTTCATCAATTTAATTATATAAAAGTAATTTATTTTATTTCTCGTTCTAAATATTTATTTGAAAGAAGTTGAATTCATTTTGTTTAAACAACCAAAAATAAGATTAGGAAATAAATCATATACAGAAGACGAGTTGCAAGAGTATAGGAAAGCCAATGGTAAAAGGTATAACCGAAGCGTTAGGCAAAATGGTTACAATACCGAATATACTGCCTTTTACCACACTCCAGCGTGGCGCAGGTTGCGTCAACAAGTCTTAATGCGAGATGACTATCTGTGTCAGCATTGTTTAGCCAAAGGAATTGCGAATGACAAAAATTTACTTATCCATCACAAAACAGAATTGAAACAAGATTGGTCCAAAAGACTGGACATGGAAAATTTAGAGGCAGTTTGTTTTTCCTGCCACAATAAAATTTATAAAAAATAAAAAATAATTTTTAAAAAAATATTTTGCCAGGGCTTAAAAAATCCCCCGGCCTTTTCTGATCAGTTCGTTAACGAGCCGAACTTATCTGTGACCAAAATCCCAAAAAAATAATTCCCAAAACCGCGTATAGGAGGTGATTACATGGCTAGACCTAGAAAATTAAACGATGCAAAGCAAGGACACCGCACAAAAGCGGAGTTAGAAGCCGCTGAACTACAAGAAAATACGTTAAACACCTATGATCAAATCAATGTGGATGATGTACCAGAGGATTTGAACGGAATAGCTCAAAAAGAATGGCTGCGAATCGTACCTTTAATGTCTCAACTACCAATTGCTGAACTAGATATGGTTATGGTAAAAAATTATTGCCAGTTGGTGGGCATGCAAGAGGAAGCTTATGCGGATATTCAACGGGTAGGAACCTATGACCCCAGCGAAAATAAGCGCACAGGACCTTATTTAATCTATATGGATTGTCACAAAGAACTAAAATCCGTATGTAACAAGCTAGGTTTAACGATTGACAGCCGTATGCGCATTGTTGTACCTACCGAAAGCGAAGAAAAACAATCAGTATATGATCAATTCGGTGTTGATGACGATGACTAGCGTAAAAATCCCAAAGGCATACGAAAAAATGCTTGATATCCCAGATGAATACAAAGACGATTCTTATAAATATTGCGTCATGGTTTTATCAGGTACTTATATGGTGGGCGATAAAGCTAAAAAAGCTTGTGTGCGTCACTTAAAAGATATTCACCGGTCACTAGAAGATCCCAGTTGGAACTATGTTTATAAACCGAAGCGTGCAAAAAAGGTGATTAAGTTTATTGAAGTGCTTCCAGATACCAAAGGACGTGTAAATAAGCTAGGATTGTTCCAAAAATTTATCGTTGCAAGCGTCCGTGGGTGGTTTACGAAGGATACAGATATGCTGCGCTTCCGAAAGGGTTTCATTTCGGTTGCTAGAAAGTCAGGAAAATCCTTATTGGTTTCCGGCTTAGTTTTGTATGCTTTCCTTTTTGACAAAGAACCCGCAGAAGGACGACAATTATTTTGCGCTGCTAATGATAAGAAACAAGCGAGCATTGTTTTTAATATGGTGGCTAAACAATTGATGTATTTTGTTTCTAAAGTTCCAGAATTAAAGAAAGATGTTAAGAAAGTACGGGAACTATTACAAAATACAGGCGATGATTCTTATGTTATGCCTTTGTCACGTGATACAGGCGCAATTGATGGTTTCGAACCGTTTCTGGCTGTTATTGATGAGTACCATGCAGCCAAAACAAACGAAATGTTAGAACTTATTGAATCTGGGCAAGGAAACTTACGGCAAAGCTTAATCTTTATCATTTCTACGGCTGGCTTTAATCTAAATGCGCCCATGTATACGGACGAGTTCCCTTACGCTAAAGATATACTCGACGAATCTTACGATGATCCAGAATATTTTGCCGTTATCTACGAGCAAGACTCCGAAGATGAATGGCAAGATTCTTCCACGTGGGCAAAATCGAATCCACTAATCAACGAATCGGACGAGTTGAAAGAGCAAATCGAAACATTTTTAGAAAAACGTGTGACTGAAGCAACGAAAAAAGGCACAATGTTTCGAGTGTTGGTTAAAAACTTTAATTACTGGATGCAAGCCAGCGAAGAATCTTATTTAGATTTTAACGACTGGAATAAAAATGAAACAGATTTTGATATCACAGGCACAAAAGTTTATATCGGATTGGACTTATCCCGTGCCGATGACTTAACAGCTTTATCTTTCATCCATTTAGACGAAGCGGACAAGCAATATTATGTCACGTCACATTCATTTGTAGGCACAAAAGGGGGTCTACAAGGAAAGATAGAACGTGACCTTATCGACTACCGACAATTAGCAAAAGACGGATACTGCACTATCACAGACTTATCTAGTGGCATTATTAATACCAATCAAGTGTTAGATTATATCGAATGGTATGTAAAAGAATATGATTTAGACGTCCAAGCGATTTGCTATGACCCTTATGCCATTCATGGCGTCTTAGCTGAAATGGAGCGTCGAGGATGGTATTACGATCTGCGCGAAATCAGGCAAGGAATACAGACACTATCCAGCCCGATAAGTGACTTTAAGTTAAAAATAATCAATGGCGATGTTAAACACCATAAAAACCCGCTCCTTGATACTGCTGTTAAAAATGCTATTGCAAAAAATGTCAATGATTCGATTATGATTGATAAAAAAATGAACCGCGAAAAGATTGACCCACTTATGGCAACCATATTTTCATATGTGCTTGCTTGTGAATATGAGTGGGATGCAGAAACGTTTATGCCAATGTTTTTATAGGAGGTGTTGCATTTTGAATAAAATTTTATACGCATTAATTATGGTCATTGTTGCCTTGTTTGGGCTCGGTGGCTTTTTGTATGGTTTATATATGATGTGGGAACCATTAGCTTATATTATTGGTGGCATTATCCTTGTTGGTATTGCGATTGCTATGAATCAACTTTATGCCCCGTCTGATAGTGACAAAGGGGGTGAAAAATAATGTCATTGCTTGATTTAGGATTTAACAACAAACAAGGCCGTATGAATCGTGATTTAGAAAGATTGCTGTATTGGCAAGAACACGGTACGCACGCCAGTTATACAGGGATTCACGCCTTGCGTAACAGTGATGTGTTTACGGCTGTACGTATTATTGCAGCTGATGTTGCCAGCACAAAGCTAAAAATAAAAGGTCACGAAACGAATATGGTCATGAATGATGTCCTTGACTTGTTTAACAATAATCCGGATTCAGATTTGCCGGGTTGGCATTTTAAATTCATCATCATTGCAAATATGCTTCTTAACGGACAATCATTTGTCGAAATTATAAGAGATGATAACAACTTCCCTACTGGATTTCGCTTTCTGCACAACGACTTAGTGGGACTAGAAGAAAAAGACGGAGAAATTATTTATAACGTGAGCGAAGATATCAACGGGAATGCTGTAAAGATAACCAGCGATGATGTTTTGCATTTTAGATACATCACATTGGATGGTTATGTAGGTTACAGTCCGTTGTATTCGTTGGCGCATGAGATTGGTATTTCACAAGGTTCAAAAAGCTTTTTGCGTAATTTTTTTGACAATGGTGGTACTTCCACATCCGTTTTAAAATACCGAAAAGGACAAATTAACGACGAACAGCTAAAAGATTTGAAAGAAAACTTTGCGAACAGTCAGTTAAAAAACAATGGTGGGTTAGTGGCAATTGATGACACCATGGAATTTAGCCGTCTGCAAATCCCAACGGAAGTGCTGAACTTTTTAAACAGCTATAAATTTAGTACAAACCAAGTGGCAAAAGCATTCGGGTTGCCAGTGTCAAAATTGGGAATTGAAACGGTTAATACCTCCATTACACAAGCTAACCTGGAGTACCTACAAAGTACGTTAGACCCGATTTTTAAATCGATGATTGCGGAAATGGAAACGAAAATATTTAAAAACATTGATTCAGGCTATGAATTGGAATTTGATTCATCACGACTGGTTGATATTGACCCAGAACTGAAATTGCAACGTGTGATGGAAATGTTGAGCAAAGGGTCTATTTCTGTGGACGAATCAAGAAGTCCATTTGGTTATGCACCTATTGAGGACGGAAACGGTAAAGAGCCGCTGATCGATTTAAATAAAGCGCCATTGTCAGCGCTCAAAGACTACCAGCGTGCGAAAATCAAAAATGATTCCCCTAAAGGGGGTGATGTGAATGACGAATAGTCGCGTTGATGTCGGTCAAGAAGATATGGTGATCGAGGGATACGCAGCCTTATTTAATACGTTGAGCGAGGACTTAGGAGGTTTTCGTGAAGTTATAGCTCCCAATGCTTTTGATAACGTAGATATCGAAGACACAAAGGGATTGATTGATCACAACTTTGGCCAGATTATCGGACGGACAAAAGCTGAAACGTTAGAACTTGATGTGGATAAAAAAGGATTGCATTTTAAATGCCGTCTTCCAAATACGTCTTACGCGCGCGATATTTACGAAAGCATCAAGGTGGGGAATGTAAACAATTGCAGTTTTCGTTATACGTTGCCTAAGGGAAACCAGAACGCAAAAACATGGACGCGTGAAAACGGCGAGTATGTACAAACAATAAACAAAATAGATGAATTAATCGAAATAAGTATTGTCACTGTGCCTGCTTATAAAGACACCACCGTGGAAGTCGCCCAACGTGCAAAAGATTTCGAACGAATGAAAGAACTAGACAAATTGAATATTGAATTAGAACTAGAAAGTCTGAGGTTAAACACCTGAGGCTATTTTTTATAAGGAGGAATTAAAGCATGAGCAACTTAGAAGATCGCAAAAAGGCAATCAATGATCTGATTACCAAAGCGAAAGAAGCAGTTGAAAAAGGCGATTTGGAAACTGCAAGAAGCTTAAAAGCTGATGTTGATGCTGCTAACAAAGAATATGAAGAACTTGAACACTTAGCAAAAGAAATTGAAGAATCAGCACCAGAAAAAGAAGAAACCGAACAAGAACCACCTAAGGAAGAAGAGCCAGAAGTCACAGATAACAAGGAAGAAGAACCAGAGGACAAGCCGGAAAGTGAAGACAAGTCCACTGATGAAGAACCTCCAGCTTCTGAAACCGAAACCGAAAAGGTGGAAGAACCAACTGAAGAAGATTTAGAAAAAGAAAAAAAGAAAAAGAAAAAAGAGGGAGCGAAAAGAAATATGTCGAAATTAAACCCAAGCGCTGAAACAAACGAAGAAGTATTGGCATTTGAACAATACATGAAATCTAAGGGGGCAAAACGTGACAACGTGAAGTCTGATGATGCAGGTGTCACAATCCCTGAAGATATCCAATATATTCCAGAAAAAGAAGTCAAGACTGTACAAGACTTATCCCAATTAGTGCAAAAAACTTCTGTAAATACACCATCTGGAAAATACCCAATTTTAAAACGTGCAAATGCAAAATTTAACACCGTGGAAGAATTGGAAGAAAACCCAGAATTAGCAAAACCGGATTTCGAAACAATCAAATGGGAAGTTTCAACTTACCGTGGTGCGATTCCAATTTCACAAGAAGCATTGGATGACTCAGTTGCAAACTTAACGTCTATTGTCTCAGAAAATATCAATGAACAAAAAATTAACACATTGAACGAAAAAATCGGTGCAGTGTTAAAACAATTTAATCCAACGACTATTTCTGACGTGGATGACTTAAAAGAGATTGTTAACGTAAAACTTGATCCTGGATATGATCGTCAAATCATTGCGACACAAAGCTTCTACCAAAAATTAGATACTTTAAAAGATGGCAAAGGTCGTTACTTGTTGCAAGATGGTATCGTAGCTACTGCTGGTAACACTGTCCTAGGTATGAACGTAACAGTCGTACGTGATGATTTGCTTGGCGAAAATGGCGATGCTTTGGCATTTATCGGAGATGTAAAACGTGGTGTGCTATTTGCTGATCGTACAGATGTATCTGTGCAATGGATTGAAAACAATATCTACGGTAAATACTTGATGGGTGCTTTCCGCTTTGACGTCAAACAAGCAGATCAAAACGCTGGGTACTTTGTCACTTTTGAAGATACACCCTCATAGGCCCCAAAACGTCGTAGTTGATACCAACGCAAAATCTGTATCCATTACGGCAGAATAGGGGTGATGAGATGTTACAGATTGATAATGTGGATTCGATAAAAAAAGCGATTCGCGTAGACCATGATTTTGATGATGATTTAATCATGCAAATCTATTTACCTGGGGCAATTAACGAGGTTAAAACGGCGGTCTCTTTAAAAAAAGAAGACGAACCTTTTTATGAAAATAATCCAACATTTAACTTAGTCGTGTTAAACACAATTGCCCATCATTATGATAATCGCTCAATCACATCCAACGAGCAGGCATTTGAAATTCCTGCTTCTTCTGCGAAGTTAGTCCATACATTAAGAGGTAATCTTGCTGATTGGCGTAAGAAAAACATCGAGGTGATAGCCGATGAATCTTAACCAGTTAGACTATAGGATTACTTTTTATGTCGTTGACGACGATGGCCCCGAAGCGGGAATGGTGGAATGGTCTGAGCTTTACAGTTGTTTTGCAGGGCTTTATGAACCCACACAAAAAGATGTACAGCTGGGAAACTTAGAGCTTAGCAAAAAGTCCGTCACATTAAACATTCGAAATGCACGACCTCAATTTATCCCAAGTGTTCGGCATGTTTTTGAAATCGAAAATGGGATATATAAAGGGTTACTTTTTAATGTCAAAAATGTAGCTCCGGCTAAAACTGACGGATATATCAAAGTGGTGGGTGAAGAGCAATGAAAGCAACGTTACGTGGTGAAAAAGAGTTGCAGAAAGAGCTTGAACGTCGTTTAGGTAAACGCAAGATGTTAAATATCACGGATACGGCGCTTATCGCTGGTGGCGAAAAAATCGCTTCTATCATTGAAAACGATATGTACAGCGCGAAAGGCCGAGGTACAGGGAAGTCCGCTCGTGCAACAAGCGTATCTAAGCCTGAATGGTTAGGAAAAACAAGAATGGTAAAAATTCATTGGAACGACGGTAGCGGACGTTTTCGGATCATTCATTTGAATGAATATGGTCACTTTGATAAAGCCGGCAAGTGGGTGAACCCTACCAGTAAAGGTGTCATTGAAAACGCCATGCGTAAAGGCAGAGAAACTTATTTCGCAACGGTGAAATCAGAGCTAGCAAAGAGGGTGTAGCAATGGAAGATATCACAATGAAAATATATGAAGCCATCACGGGGAATTCAGAAATCATGCAATACGTGGATAAAAACAACATCAAGTTTTTTGATTACCCCAACGCAAATGAAATCACGGACACTGTGATTGTTATCGATCCATTAGATACACCTACACCTAGCGATTATGCAGACAACGATAATATGACGTTTGAGTATTTTTATCAGATTGATGTATTTGTCAAACAAAAACCAGGAATCAACGGGCGAGTCCTTAGTGACAAGCTCGTTTTTTTATTACAGCGAATCATGTGGATTGAACTGGGATACAACGAAACAGGGGGAATAAACCCTGAATATATTAAAGATTTTAATTTATACCATCAAGCCAAACGGTTTGAGGGAAAAGAATATATAGGAGGCATTTAATTATGGCAAAAGGAAAAAACTATAAAGCTTTTACTGGGTTAAGTGAATTTTACTACCAAGTGCAAGGCGAAGATGTAAGTGTAGTGGACGATCCAGAACGCATTAAATATTTACAAGAAATTTCAGTATCCAAAGACCAAGAAATCGAAAAAGCATACGGGGATAACGTTGTTGCAGAAATGGCTGTAACAAACGGAACAGTTGAAGTCGAAGCGGGTTTCCACAAACTGCCCATAGAAGATCGTACAAAATTATTTGGTTTAGAAAAATCAGAAGATGGCATTGTAGCTGTCGGAAACGATACACCACCATACGTTGCTGTGATGTTTGCAAAAACTATGGAGGGCGGCGAACGCGAATACGTTGGTCTGAAAAAAGGATTGTTTACTTTCCCTGAAGATGAAGGACAAACCAAAGAAGACAGTGTGGAATTCGGTTCTTCTTCTGCTTCTGCGGAATTTATGGAAGATGAAATCCCTGGATTTGAAGAACCTAAAACAATGCTTTTAGGCCATGACGAAAAAGGTAGTACCAAAGCACGTGACGCCATTTGGGAAGCTATTTTTGGCGAACCAAAAGAAGACGATACACCCTAATACACCCCAAAATGTAGTGGTGGATGCTGATACTAATTCAGCATCTATTACTGCAGAATAGGGGGGGCAATCACTAAGGAGGTTATAAAATGGCTGATACATTAAAGGTATATAAAGGTGAAAAAGTAGTTGGTTCTGCAGTACGTGGTGAAGATGGTAAAGCTAAAGTTACTGTAGGTGGATTAGAAGCTAACACTGACTATCCTGTAGGCACTTATAAAGTGTCATTTTCAAATGAACATGGTGAGTCGGGTAAAGTCGATGTACCACAATTTAAAACGAAACCAGTTGCAGTTACAGGTGTAACTTTATCTAAAGAAAGTTTAACACTTGAACCAGGTGCTAAAGGCTCTACACAAGCAACAGTACAACCAAGCAATGCTACTAATAAAGGTGTGAAGTTCACATCAAGCAATGAAGCAGTAGCAACAGTAGACGGTAAAGGTGAAATCACTGCTAAAACTGAAGGTAGTGCAGATATCACAGTAACAACTGTAGATGGTGGCAAAACAGCTAAATTAAAATTAACTGTTAAAAAAGCAGTAGTTAATGTAACTGGTGTAACGGTTGAACCTAAAACAGCAACACTAGATATTGGTGGTACGCAACAATTAACTGCAAAAGTAGCACCTGCAAACGCTAGTGACAAAACAGTTACTTATACAACTAAATCATCTGGCATAGCTACTGTGAGTGCTACAGGCTTAATTACTGCTAAAGCAGAAGGTAAGGCGCAAATTGTAGCAACTACAAAAGATGGTGCTAAAACAGCAGTGTGTGACGTTACAGTGAATGCAGTTGAAGAACCTGAACCTGAACCAGAAGAACCAGATACAGAAGAATAACACTATTGAGGGCTTTAAGCCCTCTTTTTATTTGCAAATAAAAATCAAAATACACAATAAAGGGAGTAATATATTATGGCAAAACGTAACTTTATTAAATTAGTACAAGTAGACAAAAAAGGTAACGCAGTAACTGACACAGAAGGCAACGCAAAATACGACACATTCATTACCCCAACTCAAATTCCGTTTCGTAAAATTTATGATGCAGCGGACTTGATGGATACTCAAGAAGAAGCAAAATCTACCAAAGAAAATATGGATGAAATGCTAGACATGGTTGTAGACATTTACAACAAGCAATTCACAAAAGACGACTTACTAGACAGACTTCACGCACCAGATGCAGTAGAAGAATTACAAGGACAAATTGAATTTATCGCACAAGGACAAATGGACGAAGAGCGCCAAAAAAAGTTAGCTCAAATGATATAAAATCTCTATCTTATAAAGAACATAAAGAAAACATGAAAAAACTCATGCTCCAAATGATGAAAGAAGGCGGAAAGGATATCAATGAAATTTTAGATATGCCTTTCGCTTTCTTCATGGAGTTAGTTGACGAAAGTAATAAGAAAAACGTCAAGAAAACGGACAGCATGATTCAAGCATTTATGTAATACATCTCACAGGTAAGGAGGTGAAGCAATGGCAGAAAGAATAAAAGGTCTGCAGATTGACTTAAGTCTTGACAGCATGAACGTCAGCAAAGGCTTAGCAGGTGTAAAGCGTGAAATGCGTGCATTAAACTCCAGTATGAAAGTGTCTAACAACAACTTCAAAAACGGAGATAAATCTGCGTCTGCATATAAAGATCGCATGAGTGAACTGCAAACAGCTGTGGACGGCAGCTCAAAACATTTAGATCAATTAAAATCCGCCCACGCTGATGTGGTTGCAGAACAAGGCGCTGGGTCAAAAGCAGCGCTTGGCTATGCTAACGAGATCAATCGTGAAACTGATACATTAAATATGTTTCAGTCACAATTGCAAAGTGTTACAGATGAGTACAGGAATAATTATTCTGTTGGTGGAAAAATTAGCAATACATTTAAATCAATTGGTTCAAGCATGCAAACAGCCGGCGATAAGATGCAAGGCGTAGGTAAATCGTTTACCAGCTATATTACAAAGCCAGCCGGTATTGCTGCAACTGCTGTAGGCGGATTAACGGCTAAGCTTGGTTTTGATCGACTCGTTGGGCTTGATACAGCCAAAGCTAAGCTAGAAGGATTAGGCTACTCAACTAAAGAAGTTGGGTCCATCACAGACCAAGTTACCAAAGCTATTGACGGTGGTATGACCACGATGGCAGAGGGGACCGACGTTGCAGCCGGTGCATTAGCAGCAGGCGTAAAAGAAGGTAAAGACTTAGAAAAATACATCAAGCTCGTTGGTGATGCCGCAGTTGGTAGTAATAGACCCGTTGCAGATATGGCACAAATATTTAACCGAGTACAAGGTCAAGGCAAACTCATGACCCAAGAACTGAATATGGTTGAGGAAGGTATGCCTGGATTTAGTAATGCTATGGCTAAACATTTAGGCGTTTCATATGATGCGTTTAGAGAAATGGTTACAAAAGGTAAAGTAACTTCAAAAGACTTTCTGACTGTAATGGATGACTTTGCTGGTGGTATGGCTGGAGCTTATTCTAAGTCGTGGCAAGGTATGGTTCAAAACACCAAAGCTTACATTGGCCAAATTGGCGAAAGCTTGTTAGGTGGCGTGTTTGAACAAGCTAAAGGTTCGTTGCATGATTTTGAAGATATCCTTAAATCTCCTGCCGCACAAGAATGGGCAAAACAAACGGGTCAGAAAATAGCTGAAACATTTACTACCATTGGTAACCAAATCAAGGGAGTAATCAATTGGTGGGACGGTTTAGACGATTCAACGCAATCGACACTCGGCGGTATAGCAAAATACGCAGGAATTACTTTGGTTGCAATTGGTCCACTGCTAACGATATTCGGTAAGATAACTAAAGCCATAGGTGGTATGTTTGGTACATTCGGCAAACTTGCAGGCGGCATAACTAAAATTGCATTCGCTGCAAAAGATGCTGGTAGTTTGATGGGCGGTTTAACATCTGTTTTTCCTAAGTTGGGAGGAGCGTTATCTGTTTTAACTGGACCCATAGGAATTACGGTTGGTATTATTGCCGCACTAGGCGCGGCGTTTGTAATCGCCTATAAAAAATCCGAGACATTTAGGAATATTGTAAATAGCGCATTTGAAGGTATAAAAAATGTGATAAGCACAGTGTGGAATAGTGTCTTGAAACCTGTTCTTACTGCTCTTGGAAGTATTTTCCAAGAAGTGTGGGGGCAAATAAGCAATGCAGCTACTCAAATTTTGCCGTCTTTACAAGTAATATTTACTACTGTATTTGATGCTATAAGTAATAAAGTAAACTTTTTTGTCAACATCTTTAAAATAGGATTTGCAGCAATTTCCTCCGTTGTATCTTATGTTATGCCAGGAATTAAAGCTGTAATCCAAAATGTTTTTGATGGTATTAAAAATATTATCGCTGGTGCTGTAGATGTGATTCTAGGTATTGTAAAAACCTATGTCGGACTGTTCAGCGGTAATTTTAAGTTGATGTGGTCTGGCATCAAACAGATATTCAGCGGTGCAATTAGTGTTGTTGTTGGACTGATACAAACGAGTTTTGTTGGAACCATCATATCATTTATTAGTGGTATGTGGGGCAAAATACAACCGATTTTAATGGCTATGTGGAACGGAATAAAATTCATATTTACTTCAATCGGTAATTTCATGAAAAATATTTGGAAAAGTATTTCGACCGCAGTTGTTAACTTCGTTAAAGGTCTATGGTCTGGTACAAAAAACGTATTTACATCCATGTGGAATGGTATTCAGTCAATATTTAATTCCATAAGAAACTTTTTAACCAACATTTGGAATGCAATTAAAAATGGTGTTATAAACCGAGCTAAAGGACTTTGGAATGGAGTTAAAGCTGCATTCAACGCGCTTAAAAAAGGTACAACTGCGATATTCAATGCGGTTAAAAACTTTGCGTTGAAAGTATGGACCAACATTAAAAACAGCGTCGTAAACCGAGGTAAAGCTTTATGGTCCGGCATTAAAAATACATGGAACAACCTTAAAAAAGGTACAACTAATTTATTCAACTCAGTTGGTAGTTTCATGAGTTCTAAATGGAATAGCATCAAATCCGGAACGGTTAATAAAGCCAAAGCTCTTTGGAATGGTGTAAAAAATACATTTAACTCGCTTAAAAGTGGTGTATCCAGCATTTTCAATAGCGTGAAAAACACCATTATAAAAATCTGGTCAACTATCAAAAGCAAAGTACAAGGTTTTGTAAATGGCATGAAAGACGGTGTCACAGGCACTCTCGGTAAGATGCGTGATTCCATTAAAAAAATCGTTGATAAAATCAAAGGCTACTTTACTGGCATGGTTGAAGGTGTTGTTGATGGACTAAACAAACTTATCGATGGAGTCAATTGGGTTGGCGATAAATTAGGCATGGGAAAAATTGATCCTATCAAGCTATCCACTGGTACCGAGCACACAGAAACTAGAAATTTAATTACTAACGGTAAAGTCAACCAAGACACTTTAGCCACTGTGGGCGATAAAGGAAAAGGTAACGGCCCGGGCGGTTTCAGGCACGAAATGATTCGTTATCCTAACGGAAAAATGTTTATGACACCTGGCCGTGATTCGACAGCTTATTTACCTAAAGGGTCATCGGTTTATAACGGCATGCAAACCCACGCAATGCTAAATGGCATGCCTGCTTTTGCTAACGGCACTTGGTGGGATAAAACCAAGGACTTTGCCTCTGGCGCATTTAACAAAGCAAAAGATGCTGTCAGCAAAAGTAAAGATTGGTTAGCTGACAAAGTAGGCGACGTCTGGGACTGGGTAAGCAAACCCGGAAAACTTGTTGATAAAGTGATCAAAGCATTTGGCGTTGATTTCGACTGGATCCAAGGTTCATTGCCTAAAGATATGATGGGTGCGATGTTTAAAAAAATTAAAACCGCTGCGAAAGATTTATTCACATCCTGGTTTGATGATGCAGGTGGCGGTGATTTTGACGGCGAGATACAAAAAGGCGGCAAAGGTAACGGCGTATTTAAATATCTAGTCGATATCGCAAATAAAGTTGTTAAAAAATTTAATATGGCCGGTATTACTTCCGGCTACCGTCCAGGAGATCCCAATCATCATGGTAAAAGACAAGCGATTGACGTGGCTTTCCCATCAGGCATGAACGGTAGTAAGAAATACGTTGATCCTGCCAACTGGGCTTTTAATAACTTTAAAGACCAAGTAGGATATGTTATTGCTTTGAACCGTATTAAAGACCGTACAGGCGACGGCGGACAAGGTAAAACAAATTCTTGGAAACACTGGCCATATGGTGGCCACATGGACCACTTGCATATCTCTGGCGCTTTAGGTAAAGGAGATATCAGTAAAGACGGTGGCGGTGCAGCAGGAAACTGGAAATCACAGATTCGCAAAGCTGCTAAACAAATGAAAGCTAGCGTTAGTGGCAGCCAGGTTAACCAAATTGCAAAAATGATTCAAGCCGAATCTGGTGGAAATCAAAAAGTAAACCAAAAAATTCATGACGTTAACTCGACAAATGGCTCAGGCGGGGCGAAAGGTTTACTGCAATATATCCAATCCACATTTAACGCGTTCGCAGCTAAAGGTCACAAAAATATTTACAGTGGCTACGATCAGTTGCTGGCTTTATTTAACAACAGCAATTGGAAGCGTGACATTGCGCCTAATGGTGGTTGGGGACCACGTGGAAGTCGTCGTTTTGCTACCGGTGGACTTATAAATTCCCCTGGTTGGTATAATCTAGCCGAAGACGGACACGGCGAATATGTTATCCCGCGTGATCCTAGTCGACAATCCGACGCAATGAAATTATTGTCCATTGCAGCAAATGATATTGACCGTAAGAAAAATAATAACAAACGCCCGAATCAAATGCGTATGCCTAATGATAATGGTACTGATGATAGTTTAATAAAACGATTTGTTAGTTTAATGGAAGAAAGCACAGAATTATTACGAGAAATCAAAGATAAAAACAGTGATGTTGTTATGGATGGATATTCGGTTGGTAGAATAGTTGCTGATCCAGTATCCAAGGAAATGAGCAGAAACGAACGTAACGAAAATCGTAGAAAAGGGAGGATAAGATAATTGGCGAAAATAAAAATGTTTTATCATGGCAAAAGCTTTGATAATCTTTTGAATGTTATCGAAGTATCCCGCCCCTCTATTAGCAGAGAATACGACACTGTGCAAAAGGGTAAAAGCGAAACTTTAACAGAGTATTCAGATAAATTACAGGAAATCACGGTAACAGCATGGATAAGAAGAAAACCTCATTCAAATGATAAAAGTGTAGAGCAGCTCAGAGATGAGTTGCTCTTTTATTTAACTCAAGAAAATAATGATAAACGTCTTATTTTCAGTGATCGTCCAGATCGTTATTATAAT